>JBGSNV010000278.1:0-19289 GCA_041739485.1 Chitinophagaceae bacterium | reverse complement strand
ATCCTGCCAACCATTAGAAAACCAAAACCTGAGGACACGAGCCACTACACATATCGAAGTAAAAGATTGCCATCAATCCCTAGTTTTTCGTTTGCAGCCTTTAAAAGCGCTATATCCGGGGGTCTCTTACTTGATAAAATTTGAGATAGTTTTGCTTCCCCTATATCTAAAAGCTTAGCCATTTCTTTTTGCTTCAGCTTCCGTTTGTACATTTCTAATTCTAAAATTCCCTGAACTGTTTTAGGAGCTGGTATTTCATATTGCGCTTTCTCAAATACTTGTGCTGCCAAAGCGAGTGCTCTAAGTTCCGATGCATCTTTTTCACTTATTTCTTCCCCTTTTTGCATGAGCACATCAATTCTTTTTATGGCGGTATTATACGCTTTATTGTCCTCTATTTTAGAATAACCGTTTGCCATTTTTGATTTTTATTGGGATTAATTTATCTTTTTAAATACCGAACCAGCATAGTTTATAAATCGTTTAGTTTGACCTTATTATATTCTTTATGTGTGCCAATGAACTTAATAAAAATCGTTATTACTTTAAAAATTATCCTCACAATTAACCGGTAATTCCCTCCTCTAATATTGAACACATATAAATTGTTGCCCACTGAATCTACGGAACCTTACATATTCCGCATTTCATTAAAATTTGCCCAGTCTGCATCTTCTGCAAATCTATACCAGTTATTAAGTGCCTCGGTAGCGTCAGGGTGTTCAACCGAAAATTCCCGAATAGTCTTATAGCTTAGAATTACCAAAACATAAAAATTAGGTCACAAAAATAAAGAAAACTTTCAATAATTGAAAATTAATTTCAATTATTGAAAGTTTTCTTTACTGGGTAAAAAGGCTTGCGGGCAATGTGGAAGTGCCGCAGGAAGCCTTTTTAGCGGTGTTGAAGCTGGATGGGTAGATTTTATAAATGGGTTACTCACCATCAGAGTAAGGCCCAAATAAGTACCCTTATTGAAAGTTAAAATATTTTAGCAAAAATCAGAAAGTCCGCAATAGACTTTCTGATTTTTTAGTACAGTCTGCCTGTTTTTGTAGGGTCATTCAGGTTTATCCAAAAAATATGGAAGGGTTCGCCTACATCCCCTTTGCCATTTTGATTGCTGTCTGATTGGGCGAATACATACATCAGGTCATTGTCCGAATCATACTCAGATTTTAATACCGAATAATTCTCGGGAACAAGCGCCGTTTGTTTTTCTCCCTGCATATTGAACAGGTAAAATCTTCTCAGGTCTTTTAGATTAATAAATCCATCTTTATTGGTATCGTTATTATAAACAGACACCATGAAATAGGCTCTTTTGACAGGTTTGTTATTCAATGTATCGTTGGAAAAAGCGGGGTAGTAAAGTGTCTTTATTAGAACCGGTTTTTCAAAGAAGTCCTTTCGCTTATTTTCTCCGATATTATAATTCGAAATATTCACCATATTATATCCATACACAGCTTCAAAACCGGGCATCAAATGTTGGTTCCAATTATTTTTCCGGTTTTCTTCCGGTTCTTCATAGGTGTAATAATAACTTGTGGTACCAATATAGGTGGTTTGATTATTCCGGTTTGAATTCACTTTAAAAACAGGGGTGAGTCTCATGTTTAAGAGCCCGGTCAACAAAACGGTTCCCGGCCGGGTTTCAAATTTTAAGGAGTCCCTGTTTAAAGTTTCAGCCTGCAAAGTATCTGTATTTTCAGGGTTTGGGTTTACTGCAAAACCTTTTTTTTCGGGAGTGTTTTCTTTGCAGCTTATTGTAATTGCAACAAATGCAAATAAAAGCAAACTAGGTATTTGTTTCATTTAAACGGGTTTTTAAATTTAATAGAGGTTCCTTTTAAGAATATTTTTAAAGAGAGAAAGTTTCTGCATAATTCTGGAGAATTGGCTGGTGGTGTCTGTTTTTTTATTTCCGCTTTGCATGATAATGTTTGGATGAACTATTATTCTTAGATAGTTAAAAGAATTTGCTTGCTAACTTTCCTTCATTTTATTTCATTAAATCATTATCCAAAGTTGGATTCAAAAATTCTTTTTCATCCTTCTTTAAAAAACAACCTTACTCATTATTTATACTAATTTTCAATCAATTTGATCAGCATTTCAGGATCCATCATAGATGGTCTGTAATAACCAGGTTTATTTTCACCTTGGGTATCAATAAAGAGATAGCTTGGAAAACCACTAAATGAGAATAAATCCATCAATTCGTTTTCAATGCTCTCTTCTACAAAAATATGGATGCCACTTAGTTTGTATTCTGCAATTTTTGATTTCCATTTCTCCAAATTTGAACTATTGGAAGTGCATAAATATACAAATTCAATCGGCTGATCTTTGGTTGCTTCTTTCAGTTTCTTACTGTATGGGAATTCGGAAATGCATGGGCCGCACCATGTTGCCCAAAAGTCTACAAACAAGGCTTTATTGGTAAAGGATGACCTTAGCATTGACAATAGATTTTTTGCATTACCGGAATTCACCTGATATAATTTAGCTCCGAAAGGCATTTCAAGAATGGGTTCTCCCAAATTTTTATCCCTTAATGATTTTGATTCACCTAAGATATTATGGATAGCAGCTAATTTTTCCTGTGTTTTTTCAAACTCCTGCTGTACTACTTCTGTGCACCAATCCGTTTTGATCTCTGTTAAGGCAGTTTGAAGTATTACTTTATGTTCCTCAGGATCCATACTTGAAAATTTAATTTTCAGGAAATCAGATTTGGATGGAGTATGTAAGCTATCAAGGAGTTTTAAGGTTTGAAGCGTCTCTGCCACAAGATCATCAGGTGCATTTTGCAAGGTTCTTTTCCTTTTTGTCATTGCATCGAGATAATAGAAATAGTAATTATAGAAAAGCATGTCTTCATTTGAAACGGTATAGCCCTTATGATTTTTAACCCTTTCAAAAAGTTCCGGGTTCATGGGTTGATTCAAATGCAGCATACATAAGTTACCCAAATATTCAGATTTTCTTTGATTGCTTATAATCCATGAAAAGGAAGAGGGGTGTTGCTGGAAGTATTCCAGATCTAAATCGTTCAATAATGTGAACAGGCTGTCATAAGTTTTAATGAATAAATTGTAATTTGCCGGTTGATTAATAACCAATGCCTGTATTTTTTGAATGATTGCTTGTTGGTCATTTCTTTTAAACAGGGTATGGGAATTGGTGGACTCATTCAAAAAACCATCTGTTCCACTAAACCGGATTCCCGGTCCTATTAAGTATGTCATTTTCCCATTGGTTTTTATAACCGATGCATCTATTTCTATACTTAAATCCTTATTCGCATAAATGCCTGAATAGAATAAGTCCCCAACCGATAGCCAGATTTGTTGATAAGGAAAAGCATAATCCAGTTCCAGGTCAAAGGTTCCGTCTGAATTTAAAGAGCAGGTTTTCTTTTGCTGATAGGATTCGAGTGGAGTAACAAGTGTATAATTAACCTTTAGTTCCGCTATTTCCTTTTCCGTAAGATTGAGTACTTTACCATGGACTTTTGGTATATTTTCCTTGTTGAAATAGTATGGGTTAAATGCAGCATCTTCTAAAGAAATAACTCCGGAAGGTATTTGTGAAATTGCTCTGCTTGAAAAAAGCAATAAAGCGATTAATAAATGGATGGTTTTCATAGGTTTCTGTTTGTTGGTTTATAAATTATTGAAACCGAAAATTAGGGATTCTTTTAGCAAATTAAGTTTTGGGCTTACTTTTTCTCAAATTTAAATGCCTATTATTTTTGCAAATTTTTCTATTTGATAATATTCGTATTAATATTTCCCATATCTACCTCCACTTGTTTACATGTTCAATCTGCTCCTCTATTTGTGCAGCAAGCGATTGAATTCTTGATTGCAGGATTAGTTTCCTTCCTTCGATAGTTCTGGTAAAAATGAGTTCGCACTTTCCTACAAATGATTCCCAATGATCTCTGAAATCTTCGGCTATATTTTTATTACGCCCAAGTAAATCCGGTACCGAGTGATAATCTTTTTGTTTTACAAACAGCATGAATGTGTTTTTTCTGATGATCACATATCTTGGATTTTCTATAGGAGCAATGATTTCCTGCAATGCATTGATAAAGGTAGATTTCTCAAAGGTAGTTCCACCTTCTAAATGACAGTAAACTGCTCCCCAGGTATCAACAGAGGTTTTAACTTTCAATTGATTGCGGTCTGTGTGAATGATTCTTGCATTGATTAGTGCGTAAAGCAATGCCTGTCCGATTTGGTGAAGATCTTTAGAGATATCTCTATACTTGATATATAGCTTGAAAGTTTTATAGGTCTGTCTGCCAAAAAGTAAAACCCCTACAAATCCTACCATAGCCAGAATAGCATACAAGTTTTCAATTGATCTTAAGTTTCTGGCAATCCTTCCAAATCCTTGTAAAACAGCATCCAGATACCCCATCACAGAAAAAGCCAGTGTAGCCATCATGTATCCAATGGTTTTTCTGAAATATATGGCTTTCAGGGTTCGGTAAGGTTTATCTTCTCCAAACGGAATCCTGATTTCTTCCACCAGGGTAATCCCGGAGGCCAAAGCCTCATGCCAGCGTTGTTTCAGGTTTTCTCTGTCGGCGGCAAAAGAAAACATGGTCAGGTTTTTCTGCTCAGCTTCTTCTCTTTGGCGAATGTTTTCCGGCAGGTTTAATCGTCCAATACCATTTTCAATACCGGGTTCTTCTTTAAAAGAAATGCCTACAAAACTTTTGAAGCGCCTTTTCAGCACTTCGAAATCATCTCCGCCGGATGTTGAGTTTGGGTCTAAACATACCAGGTGCCAGATATTACCTGTTTTGTCCGGATTTCCGTTTTCTGTTCGGATGGCCCTTCCCCGCATTTGGTTTGAAAGCACAAAGGATCCCACAAAACTCGCCAGAATCAGGGTATTGATTGCCGGTGCATCCCAGCCTTCTCCCAAAAGTGATTTGGTTCCAACCAGGATTTCCAGTTCACCTTGTTGAAATATTTGGGTAACTATATGAACTATGTCGTTTTTTAATGATTCCGTCTGATTGATTACCATGTATTGGCTATCATACGGAACCGGACTTGCCTGTATATGGGCGATACCATATCGGACAGCCTTCGCTTTAAATTCACCAAGCGCACTTGTAGGTATAATAACTATAGAACCTGTAAGGACACCAATTTTTTTATGTTGTGGATTATTTCTTCTCAGTTTTTCGAAAATAGGGATAACGCCTATTTTATTCAAATCAAGAAGATTCTTATTGGATGGGCTAAAATACTCTTTTCGGATATAGTCAGAAAGGATAACCAAACGAAGGTCTTTTCCCAGGTTTTGGTATTCAAAGTCAACTATTTTTTGAATACTTTCCAGTTTGCTTATGCTTGAAGACAAAGAGCCTGATACCCGTTTATTATACAAAAAATTAATCTTTCTTCCTTCAAGGGCTCCATATCTTCTTAACCTGTTTTCCAGATTTTTTTGATGTTCTGCCAGTTGTTTAAACTGATTTTTCTCTTTAAAAAGATAGAAGTCCAAAAGCGTTTCCATCCAGGCATAGTCGAGTGTCGGAATCTCCAGGTTTTTATCTCCTATAATTTCGAGATGCGGTTCCGGAATTTCTCTCCCGTTGGCATGGAGGAAAATCAGACAAGCCGAGTAATGGGAGATATTGGTATATATCCAATCCAATTGGTTGTTTGGATAAATCCAGATCGGATGATTTTCAATTGCTTTCAGGATCGTTTCATCCGTCTTTATCTCCTGAAAAAGTATTTCTATATTTTGTCTGAAATCTGAAATAACCTGACTTTCTCTATCTGTAGGATGGCTAAAACAAATATAGTCCTGATGCGGGCATAAGTCACCTTCAATCACCAACTCAGGAACAGAAATTTCCGTGTCAACCGGGCCGTTTAAATCGAGGTACCGATGCCATTCTGCAGGTGTTACATCGTAGGGAGGAGTAGCTGTTAACCCAACCATAATTGGGTTTAGTTTTTCTTTTACCTGTGTAAGTGTTTGCCACCATTCATTTTTTAAATGATGTGCTTCATCAACCACAATGGTTTTAATATTTTGCTTTTTTAGTTCATTGACAATCTGATCCAGATTTGAATTTTTTGATTGGATATCTGTTGCGGTTTCTGAATCTGTTTCGTCATCCGATTCCTCTTCTTCTTTCAGATTGTTACAGGCAGCATGAATACCCTGATAGGTAACCACAGTCATAAATGTAGGATTGCGAATGTCCCTCGAAATCCAGTCGGGTGTTACAGGTGTTTGCAGAAACAGTTCACAAAATCGTTGTATCCATTGGTTACGAATGGCAATGGTTGGAGCTAGTATTAAAGTAGGTTGATTGAGGCGGATAGCCACTTCAAGACCTAAAACGGTTTTGCCGGATCCCGGTGGTGCAATGATGTGTAAATGGCCGTTTTTAATATGGTCTTGCAAATCATTGAGCACCCGCTGCTGATATTTTCTCCAGGGGTATTTAAATTTTATGTCTTCGGGATATGATGTCAATGGGTGGGAGAATTATAAAATGCGTATTGTAGTTTAGTTACAAAAATACAGTTTACTGCAATTGGTAGTTAATTTTCAGGCTGCGGTATTTTCTTCAGGATGGCCTCCTTAATCCATTTTTTCAAGTTCAGCCTGTATTTTATCGGGATGAGCTACTGTGTACGTCAAAACTCTTTTGATATATTCATTTAAGCTAATATTCTTTTGTGTAGCCATCAGCGCAATTTCTCTATGTACTTCTACGGGTACCCTAACATTAAAGCTTCCTTTATAAGATTTCCCGGGTTTCTTATTGCTTTCTTTGCAGGTTGCAATATAATCTTCTACTGATTCTTCAAAGGATTGGATGAGCCCATTGACCGTTTCCCCTTCGTAAGTTACCAAATCATTGATACCAAATATTTTGCCATAAAATATTTGGTCTTCCAGGCTAAAATGAACGATCCCGGTGTATTCTTTATACATTAAAGTATCCTGTTGCATGTGGATCTTTTTATAGTGGTCTGTTTTAGGTGATTGTGGATTATTGATTTATTCAAATATCGGATGTTTTGCTTTTGCCACGAATCATTTTTTAAAAGTGACCTCATAACTTTTCTTTTCTGATTCTATCAGGCTATTCGTTGAATCCTTTGTTTTTAAAATGATCGTTAAACCTCGTATGGGAATCGATGCTATTTCTTCACCGTTTGTCATGCCCAGATATTTCTCTGTTAAGAGCCCCTTTTCCAATAGTTCAAACTGTACCGGGGCAATAGCGCCTACGATTTCCCTGATTTCAAAATGGCTATCGCTGTATTTGGTTTCGGGTACGGACAGGGGAATTAAAAATGGACTTGCAAATAGTACAAACATTAACCTGTCCATAAAAAATGTCGTAGCAGCAAAGATCGGATAGATAAGGAAGAAGCCAAAGTATAGCTTCGGCCATGTTTTAAGTTTTCTGTAGTATAGAGCAAAAATGGCTGATGCTGATAAAAGAAATGCCAAAAATAGGATTCGGTCGGTCCAAACCCCTTTTGAATGGATGAAAGATAAATCTATTATTAAGATCATCAGGAGTAAAAAATGTGTTTTGATCAGTTTTTTTTTGTGTAGATTACTTATGTCTTTTTTTATAAATAATAGGATGGTTAGCAAAAGTTGTAGGATTGTATAAGTAACTATCAGGATCATCTTAGATTTCTAATTTAGTCTGTCTTCTTTTAAATATACTAAACAACCCTTATTCGCAAATATTCGGATGTTCCCAATATTCCCAATAAACATTTTCCTGCAGTTTATTCCAATGCCTTTCTGGAGGCATATTTAGTGGTAAAATATAGGAGTAATTCCGGATGACATCTCCCTTATAAATTAAGGTAATACTTTCTTCATTTTTTGAAAATCCATGACAGTTGATTTCACTCAATTTTTGTTTCAGTTCAGGCAAATATTCTTTTGGAATTTTTTGATAAGCAAGGAGCTTTGGAACCAATGGGTCTGTGATTTTTCCATTATAATCCAGAATCCAGTTTTGAAAATTTAAAATGGTATCTTTAAGGGTAATTTTGAGGGTGTTATTTGCTAAAAACGCAATATCTGAAATCTCAAAAGTTTGATGTTCACCTAGGCTGATAAAATGTAAATTAGGATTATTACTTTTATAAAGACTATCGTAAACCTGAAAACTAATTTGATTTTTTTCCCAAAAATAGAGTGAATTTAATTCTGGAAAGCTGGACGAAAAGGTTTTTAAATCATCAAATTTCGTTGAGTGCTCACAGAAGTTCTTTCCAAGCGCTTTTCCGGTTCTATACACCTTAAATTCTTTTACCCATTGAAACCCTATAATATTGTAGAAAAACCAACAGAGGATCAAGATTAATTCTATCAAAGTAATTCTAAGGGTCCGTTTGGGGGAAGATTTACTCATGGGAATCAGAAACAGTTTGTTACAGCAAATTAGTCGAATTACTGATTTAAAGGTATACAATTATCCTATTTGTTTAATTATGTTTGGATGCATCAAGTGATAATGAATGATCAGTTTTATCAAATATCCCTTGTTCGTTAAATATCTATTTTTTATTCCTCCTCACCTCCACCTTCCTGATAATCCCCATTTTAGGATACTGCTCTTTAAAATAAGGTAAAGCCTCCATGCCTTTTGGCAGGCTTTTGCGTGGCGTGTCCTGATAAGGGAAAAATTGGAGAACTACTTCCATGCCCGACACTACTTTGCCAATCACCGGAAATCCGGTAACACCTCTTGTCTGCCCCGAAGTATCGAGTTTGGGGTTGTCAGTCAGGTTGATATAGAATTGGGTGCTCCGTGTATTTTTGCCTGAACGGGCATAGGAGAGGGTACCCATTGTGTTCTTAATTTCAACAGGTTCGTCCGGAAGCGGATGGCTTTCCCAACCCGTTTTTTTCAGCGAATCCAGTTGACCGAACTGTGCCACAAAAGCCGGTACCACGCGGTAAACGGGGACATCGGTAAAATACCGACGCCGAATGAGTTGATAGAACCGGTCTACACCGGCGGGTGACCAATTGCGATTAGCTTCAAGGGTAAAATTACCTTCTGTTGTATGAAAGGTTGCGGTGAATTGTTCGGGTGCTTTTTGCTGCGTCCACCGGTTTTTGAATCGGGTAGGGCTGCAGGAAATAAGAAGGAAGCAGCATGTAACAAAGTAAAGAATCAGACGCATAAGCATTAAATCTTATTATTCGGATACCGCTTTCCATTTCCGGAAATGGATAAACAGACCATTCGATAGTCCTGCAAACAACTAATACAACAACCGCACCCTCAATGTTTCCTTTACCTCCTTCAACAATTTCAATGCCTGTGCACTGATTTTTTTGTCAACATCTACCACTGCATAACCAATATGTTCGTTGGTAGCAAGGTACTGACCAAGGATGTTTACTTTGGCATTGGCCATCGCGGTGTTGATAGCGCTAAGCACACCCGGTACATTGCGATGAATATGCAGGATACGGTGTGCACCCTGAAGCATTGGCAGATTGAGCGCCGGCACAGTATGCGAGCCGTAGGTGATTCCTTTTTCGAGGTATGCCAATAGTTTAGTGCTTACGTCCACCCCAATATTTTCCTGTGCTTCGAGGGTACTGCCCCCAATATGCGGTGTCAGCAGTACATTGGGCAATCCCTGCAACGGGCTTGTAAAAGGGTCCCCGTTTTTTTCGGGTTCTACCGGGAAAACATCTATTGCCGCACCACTGATATCGCCGGCTTTCACGGCTTCGGCTAGCGCATCAAGATCTACCACTTCACCCCGGGCATAGTTAATGAGGATGCTGCCTTTTTTCAATTGGCGGATCGCCGTTTTGTTCATCAGGTTTTGGGTGCTTGCTGTTTCGGGTACATGCAGCGATACGATGTCGGCCTTCCCAAGCAGTTCTTTCAGGCTTCGGCAGGCCACCGCATTGCCAAGTGGTAGTTTGGTCAATGTATCGTAAAAAATCACCTTCAGGCCCATTGCTTCGGCAAGCACACTTACCTGACTGCCAATATTGCCATAGCCAATGATGCCGAGTGTTTTACCGCGGAGCTCAAAACTCCCACTTGCCTCTTTCATCCAGCTTCCGGCATGAGCCGCGCTGTGTTTATCAATAATTCTACGGATGAGCATGATGCTTGAGCCGATCACGAGTTCGGCCACGCTGCGGGTATTGCTGTAGGGGGCATTAAAAACCACGACTCCTTGTTGCGCTGCTGCTACAAGGTCAATCTGATTGGTTCCAATACAAAAGGCCCCGATTGCCTGCAGTTTCGGTGCATTTTCAAGCACTTTGCGGGTAATTTTGCTTTTACTGCGGATCCCGAGCAGGTGTACCTGTTTCATCTCACGGATCAACTCTTCTTCGCTCAGGGCTCCGTTTATTTTTTTGATATGGGCGTAACCGTGCTTTTCGATATTCTCGATAGCGGTGTCGCTGATGTTTTCAAGCAAAAGAATATTGATTTTGTCTTTGGGATAGCTTGTTGTTTTATCGCTCATGACTGCGAAAATACAATACCATTTTTATGCTTTAAAAAGAATCCTTACACATAACCTGAAAAGGAGGATCCGGCAGGGTTTCGGTTATTGTTTTACCTGTCCGTAGGTGAATTTTTTAGGACGGTTCATAATGTATGCCCAATAGGTACCATCAAAATCGGCCGACCAAAGCGAATACCCCATCGTTTCAAATTGTATGAATTCTTCGAGCGGGAAAGTGGTTTTATAGCCCTGACTTTGGGTCCGCACCATGACGTCGTCCTCGTATTTATGTAAGATCGTAACCCATTTGTTATTAACAAATTTGCAGGTATTCACCACAAACAAGGCACCCCAAAGCTCTGAAATGTCTTTTTTAGGGTAGGCATCGCTTACCAAAATCAATTGGTCTTTCACTTTAGCAGCCGAAGCCGGTTGCTCCACCGTAATCCAGTATTTACCATCCCATGCAATATCTTTTACAATGGTGCCCGTAGCTTTTTTCAGGTTCAGTGTATTCAGATCAAGGTCTTTGTAAAAGCCTAATTGTTGTCCGGTACCTTCGGCCGAATCGGAAAGGATACATATAAAACGATCCTGATGATAATCAAGCGAACGGATCGCTCCCTTTTGTTCTTTCAATTTACCTTGTAAAGAATCGAGGCTTCCGCTTACAAGGGTGGTTGTAATATAAAAACTATCTGTTTTACTAAAAAAGGCATACCAGGTATCCTTTATAAAAACAAGTTTGCACACTTCCATGCTATCTACCTTGTATTTGGCGAGTTGGTCAGGATGGCCGATATTGATAAAAGCATGATTTTGCATACTCAGGCTTTCGAGTTTGATGTCTTCTACCGGCCGTCGAACCGGTTGCTGTCCGGCTTTGAATCCTTTTTCAATGGCATCCAGCCGTTTTTGCTTACTTGGATGGGTGGAGTAGGTATCGTCTTCGGTGGATTCGGGAAGTGCATTAACAGCAGATTGCGCCTGTTCCACCGTAGCGCCAAGCATAGCGAGGATACGACCGCTCCATTCATCGGCATCAAGTTCCATTTGTCTTCTTTTGGCAGGATTCGCATCTAAAACATGGGTATGCTGATCGAGGTGATGCAGGACTTCATGGGCAAAAATACTCAGGGATGCCCAATTTTCAGATTGGTTACTGACGAGGGTATTTAAGAAAATACGGTCATACAAAATGTAGCGCCATCCGTTTTCGCCAATAGTGGCCACACAATTTTGAATATTATCGCAGGGCTGCAAAACAAAATTTGGACGAAGTCCTACCGGGGACAGAACCTTTCTCAATAATTCCCGGGCATCAAGATCCTCACTGAATCCGAGTCCCTTTATCTGATCACATAGTTTGTCGCCGCTCAGGTTTTGGGTATAATAGCAGGCAAAAGTAGCAGGTCGCTGTCGCTGTGCGCCTGCATTATTAAAAAGAAGCAGAAGGGCAGAAAACCATAAGTAAAAAAACGCTTTCATACAGTTGCGGTCTACAAGTAATTGTTTTTAAAGTTTCAGGCATTCAAAGTTAATTTTTTTTCACAGATTCCATTTTTTTTGATGAATAGCTTATCTTAATTAAAATCTAATTAGTTAACATTTTACCGGTTAAAGCGATATTAACATACAACATTCTGTTGGATTTACGTTGTACTTTATATCCACATGGGTAGGTGGTCCTTTTTTAAAGTGTTTATTTTGCAGTATGATAAGGTCAATAATTAAAGGGGTAGGGAGTGTGCGTATGCTATTGACAGGAATACTGTTTTTTGCTTTTTTCGCCTGTACTTCGGAAGCAAGAGAAAATTCACCTGTTCTCGGGGAACAATTAAGGTTAATAGATACCACGGAATGGCAGACTTACAACGCCTATCTTTCCTATTACTTTGATACCCTGCTGAACTATCGCGATTTTTCAGGGGGTATTCTTGTGGCAAAAAATGGATCTGTTTTGTATGAGCACTATCAGGGGGATACCTACGGCCGGGGTCAGGAACCCATTAATGACCGGACTCCTTTCCATGTGGCTTCCACTTCAAAAACTTTTACAAGTACTGCTGTGCTGCAACTGGAGGCGCAGGGACGGTTAAACCTTGAAGATTCAGTAACTAACTATTTTCCCGATTTCCCGTATAAAAATATTACGATCCGCAATCTGCTTACCCATAGCTCGGGTATTCCCAATTATGCCAATTTTTTACCCCGTTACCGATGGGATACTAAGGTAGATGTTACCAATCGGGATGTGCTTGACGTTATCAATAAATACAAGCCCGGTTTGGAATTTAAAACCGGTTCAAGGTTCAAATACTGCAACACCAATTTTGTATTGCTGGCACTGATCGTTGAAAATGTAAGCGGCTTGCCTTTTCCGGCCTATGTAAAACAATACATTTTTGATGTGGCCGATATGAAAGATAGCTATGTACTCAGCACCGAAAATGTTGGGGACTATATGCCAAGCTGGAATCAATCAGGGCGAATTTATAATTTCGAATACCTCGACGGTTTATACGGCGATAAAAACGTTTTTACCACCTGTCGCGATCTGTTGAAATACGATGAAGCTATTCGCAAAAATTTGCTGCTTGATCCGCTTTCTTACGCAAAGGCCTGGGAGCCTAATTACCGCGATGCAGGCAATGACCCCTGGGAGTACTATGGATTGGGTTGGCGGCTTAAGGTATTTGATAACAATTTGAAAATACCCTATCACAACGGCTGGTGGCATGGTAATAATGCTGTGTTTCAGCGATTGGTTTCAGATACGGCAGTAATTATTGTTACAGGAAACCGATTTAACCGCCGCATTTATGCAGCAGCCAAACTCGCCAATCTATTCCGGCCTTATTACCCCGATTCGGCAGATCTGCTTGAAGAACATCATGCATTTATGAAAAGAACGCAATCAGAGGAAACCGAAGGAAACGGCAATATGATAGAAGTCATTTTACCTCCGGCTCCGCAAACGAAGGTTTCGCCGGGTACTGCAAAAAAGCTACCTTCATCCAAGTAACCGGCATAACAGCCGGCCGCGATATTTTGCAAGGATATGTACATATATAATGCTGCACAAATCAGGGGTTGGGATGCATTTACCATCGATCGGGAGCCCATTTCATCGGTCGATTTGATGGATAGGGCCTCTGCGGCAGTTGTTGGATGGCTGTTAGATCATTTTCCTGAAGAAACAGACTTTATTGTTTTTTGCGGCCCCGGCAACAACGGGGGCGATGGATTGTCAGTAGCCCGTCAATTACTTGAAAAAGGATTTAAGGTGCGTATTTTCGTACTTACCTCTGATCGCTACAGCGAAGATCATCGGTTGCAGTCGGAAAGGCTGCAGGCAAAAAATATACCGGTAACCATCCTCGAATCAGGAGAGGGGTTTGGCGAAATACATCCTGATGCTGTTATTTTAGATGCCTTATTCGGTACCGGATTAACACGGGCCGTAAAGGGGCTGCCCGCTGTGCTTATTCAATGGATCAACAGCCTGCCTAATACCGTTATCAGTATTGATATGCCCTCTGGCTTGCCGGCTGATGGATTACCCCAAAACGAGGTTGTTGTCTGCGCCGGCTATACCCTGAGTTTTCAATGTCCCAAGGTTGCCTTTCTGGCCTCCGAAAATGAAGTATTTACCGGTAAATGGTTCCTCCTTGATATTGGGTTACATCCCGGCTATACTGCTTTAGAATCTTCGGTTTATACCTTTGTAAACAAGCGTTTTGTTCAAAATATCCTGCCTCCCCCACGAGCCGTGCACGCTCATAAAGGTCAGTTTGGTCATGCCTGCATTCTTGGAGGCAGTGAAACCATGGCCGGTGCTCCGTTGCTGAGTGCTGGTGCCTGTTTGCGAAGTGGGGTAGGATTGTTGACCCTTGGCTTACCGGAAACGGCCACCCTCGCTGCAAATATTCGCCATCCCGAAGTGATGTGTGCTCCCAAAAGTGAATGGATGCTGCATGCCTTTTATGAAAAGAAAACCGCGGTGGCTGCCGGAATGGGGTGGGTGCCCGATGCCTTCCACGGGCACCTGCTTAAATGGTTAATCAGCAATGTTCAGGCTCCTTTGGTACTTGATGCCACTGCGCTGCAAATGCTCGCAGACCACAAAGAACATTTATTGACAAGACCCCCGGGTAGCATTACCGTACTTACCCCGCATATCGGTGAGTTTCGCAGGCTTGCAGGCGCTACTACAGACACTTTCGACCGGATAGAAAAAGCCCGGGAAATGGCAGCCGCCTATCAGGTTTATATTGTACTGAAGGGCGCTTTTACGCAAATCATAACCCCGGGAGGACTCGTTTACTGCAACGGGACCGGTAATCCCGGTATGGCCAAAGGGGGAAGCGGCGATGCCCTTGCCGGATTACTTGCCGGTTTGCTGGCTCAAACGGTCAACCCCATCGAGTCATTAATTACCGGGGTTTATCTCCACGGGCTTGCAGGGGATATCGCCGCCAATCAATATAGTCAGCCCGGTATGAATATTACCGATCTGATTGATGCCATGCCCCTTGCCTGGAAGTCGCTGTTGCCTGCTTAACGTAAATAGTAGCTTAAGGGATAAATCAGGTATTCCACTAAGAAAAAGCCCCGGAAAAGCAGACAGAATTTTTTTAAATGAACGGGGTTATCGATTCGTACAAGGGAGCTTCCGTATAAAAACAAAAGGAGCAATCCTGTATGGGTACCAAGATGCGGGTTTGCAAAACATCACTGTTCCAAAAAATGCCTGCCCGACTTTGCAGGCGGGGTTATATATTTGTCTATGTAAGTAATGAGAGTAATCTCGGATGCTTGTCCCGAGAGCATAGCGATTCGGGATGTTCTTTGATAATATACAGGTGATTCATAAGTTAGGAGCGTTGCTGGAAGAGACCCACTATTATCCTCCCGAAGCTTCGGGACGGACTCACCATGGCCGGAATCAGTAGTAAGGCGGCAGGGAAACTGGAGAACAAGTATGAGAAATTTCAGGGGCAACCAATGGATGATGATTTAGGTTTGAACTGGTATGGCTTTAAATGGAGAAACCATGATCCACATATTGGAAGGTTTGTACAAATAGATCCGCTTTCAGAAAAATTTATGTATAATTCTACTTATGCATTTTCTGAAAATAAGGTAACAAATCACATCGAACTAGAAGGATTAGAATCCTTACCTGCAGGGGTTTTACTAAACAAGAATGCAAATCATCACAAAAACTTAAATAATACATTAGCATTTCCTAAAGAAATTTTAAATACCAAGAAAACTATTGGATCATATAATGTCAGGAAAGTACTAACTGAGAATCAAGTAAAAATATCTGAAGCAGCCGGAATCCCAGCTGGATCTTCTAATTATACACTTTCACTAAGTGAAACAATCAGTAGTGTTTCCTATAGTACAGGTAAGAATGATGATGGAAGTAAATATATTAACGTCTCTTCTAAGTTGAAAAAAACGGATGTTGAATTAGATGAATGGAATGGTTCAATTAAAAGCATTTCTGAAACCATTAGTTCTGGAGTTGTAACTTTCCAAATTGCTACGGAAAATGAATATGAAATAAGTGCTTTTATTTCATCAGCACAAATTAATGATTCACCTCCTATAACAAGGAATTATACTTTGTCAGAAAGGTTGTCAGAAAATTTATCAAAATTATCCCCCGTATTGGAAAATAAAGTAAATGATGCAATTATTTCTAATGCTGGAATGAAAAAGAATTTTAATAGTATTATTATCAAGCAATCAAATAAAATAGTAGATAAGTCAACTGAAAATATTAAGCCGAATTAAAATCATTTTATGAAATTGATTAATCCTAAAAAATTATTATTTGGCTTGATTTGTGTTTTATCATTCCTATATGCAATGAAATTTTTAATTTTTATTTTGGATTCTAGATTATACACTTATTACTTATTTTTAGAGAAATTCAGTAGTTCATCAGCTGAATTGAGGAAAAATATGATAAAAGATTTTCCCAATATTCTTTACCATTTTGCAATGGGAATAATCCTTTCTTATATATCAACTTTTATTATATTTTTCTTTGTATATCCTAAACAAAAAAAATGGATGTATAGTTTTTCATTCATTTTCATTTTAGTTGTTATTATTTTATCTTTAGACATCCTGAAATTTTCTGAGATAGAGTTCTTTAGCATTTTACCCCGAGTATTATTTGAATCTTTATTTCTTTATCTTATTTCAAACTTTTGCATATTTTTTATCGGAGCCATAATTAGTTATTTATTTATGAAATATTCTGATAACATGGAATTTAATTATTTTTCAAGAGGTGAATTAAAAGATTAAGGTGACATAGTTCTAATTTTACCAACTCTATTCTTCGTGTTCACTGCTGGCACCGGGCGCAGGTGTTCTGCCGCAGGCAGGTCACCTGTGTCTGTTAGATAAACCGGTCTGTGACCGGGCATTGGAAATTGTTATATTTCTGCATTTAAGGTTAGGTGAGAAATATGCCGCCCCAATTCGGTACGGAAGTACTGGGCTTAATTAAATATTTTGTTTTTAGAGCCTGTCCTGAGGAACGAAGGAAGCAATTTGAGTTTGCTGGGGGCGGATCGAGCCGGGTGGGAAATAATGCCGCTTTAAAACGGCATTGGTACGAAGATGCAGGTTTGCAAAACATCACCGTTCCAAAAAATGGGTATATATTTGTGTATGTAAGTAATGAGAGCAATCTCGGATGCTTGTCCCGAGAGCAAAGCGATTCGGGATGTTCTTTGATAATATACAAGTGATTCATAAGCCGGGAGCCTTGCTGGAAGAGACGCATTATTATCCTCCCGAAGCTTCGGGACGGACTCACCATGGCCGGGATAAGTTCTAAGGCGGCAGGGAAATTTGAGAATAAAAGAAACTTTAAAGGTAAAGAACTGCAATCAAAAGAATTTAGTGATGGAAGCGGTTTAGAATGGACTGACTTCGGAGCAAGGATGTATGACAATCAAATAGGTAGATGGCACACTATTGACCCCTTAGCTGATAAGTATAATGATGTTTCACCATATGCGTTTGTTAAAAATAATCCGATAAACAATATTGAAATTGATGGAAGATATTTTGAAGGGAAGGATGAGAAACGAGCAGCCAGAATAGAACGGAAAGCAGAAAAAAAGTCAGAAAAACTATTTAATAAGGCTGTACGACTGTATGAAAAAAATAAATCACCATCTAAAGTTGCTGATTTAACTCAAAGGTCAATGGAACTTGACAAATCTGCTCAAGATGTAAGAGATATGTCGGCTGATCGTGGAAAACAATATAAATATAGAAAAACAGGAAGTTCTGAACACAAAGCATTGAATGTAGATGGTCCAGTAACTCAACCAACAGGAACTAATACAAAAGGGCATCAGGTTGTAACAATGTTCACCGAGGGCAATATGGGAAGCATGCTTCACGAAACTCGACATGGTGGGCAGGTCAAAAGAGGTGAAACTAATTTTTCACAAAGCCCAGGTGGCACTTGGATTGGCGGAAGCCTGTATGGTGTTCAGGATGAAATTAGTGCTTACCGTGCGCAATATTCATGGTCAGGCAGATTAACAGCTGTTTCTTATTGGAGCTATGATCCTACCAATCCTACCCATATTTCAAATTTTAGTGCAACACTAAAAAATAGAACGGTAACTATAAAAGAGATTGGATTTATCAATGCAAACAGTATTAATACTTTTGCTGATGCCACTATATTTGGAGTTGATCATATATATCCTAAGCAATTTATTGATCAGGTAGGTTGGAGCAACAATTAAATAATAACAAATGAGGATATATGTAATTATATTTATATTATTGGCTTGTGCATGTTCAGGTACAAAAGTATATCATTTTGAAAGCAGGCATTACCTTCATCTAAAAGGCCATTATCAAAAAAATATGTAGGGTTCTCAATTTCATTATTTGTGTTTGATTGTCACATTTGCCTGGTTATAAGGGTGTTTTTCAAGCGCCAACAAGTCTAGGGAGAACTGAACGGTCACTTTTGGCAAACCCTTGCAAACTGTAAGTTATATTTATTCATTCGTTTTCAACTAGAGTATTACTGCCGGATGACCTGTTTTTAGTTTTAGCGTCAGGTCAAATTTATTCATAGCCTATACCAATACATACGTAAATTGAAATCAGTTCTGAAATGAGCAACAAGTATTGTTTATTCAGTATGTCCTTTTATTCGATTCAACTTCCTTTTAGTTTCTCTCCTTTGGCGGATAGTTCTACCAATTGACTGATTCTTTTATTTCTTGTCTCTGTTGTTTTTGCTAATTTCAACCATCTCAAAACGAATCTTTTACTTGAATCATTTAAAGCATTAAAAAAGGCTAGTGCTTCTTTTTTTTTGGTAAGAGCATTTAGCAGATCCTCAGGTACAATCAAATTGTCGACATCTTCCATAAAATCCCATAATCCGCTTGTTTTTGAGTCTTCTATAGATTTGAAACCGTGTTCGTGCAATTTTCCCTGTTTAATTAATTCATCGGCACGTTCCTTATAGCTTCTTGCCCAATGCTCTACTTTTCTTGGCGAAATCAACTGCATGGTTTTTGTTTCATCCAATTTTCTCATGATTCCGTCTATCCAACCGAAACAAATCAATTCGTCCAAAACCTCCCATCTTGAAACATATTTGTCAGCCTCACTTTTTTTATAAGTAATCAGCCAAAAACTTTTGGTACTCTTGTAGTTTTGAAGCAACCAATTCCTTAGGGCTTCTGCAGAGGTAATTTC
>JBGSNV010000267.1:0-6984 GCA_041739485.1 Chitinophagaceae bacterium | reverse complement strand
GAGATATTGCGTCCTTTTTTTTGCTTTTTACTCATAAACAACGCCGTAGCAGCGGGTACGTAAGTAAGCGACAATAAAAAAGCCCCCAACAAAGCAAAGGCAACAGTTTGTGCCATAGGAGCAAACATCTTTCCTTCAATTCCCTGTAAGGTAAGTATAGGCAGGTACACGATCAGGATGATCACCTGTCCAAAAACCGCTGCATTCATCATTTTACCCGCAGCCCCTTTTACTTCCATATTCATTTCGGCCTGAGAAAGCAATTCCGAAGAACCCCGTGAACGCAAATGCGCCAAACGATGCAAAACAGCTTCTACAATGATGACCGCCCCATCCACAATCAAACCAAAATCGAGTGCTCCCAAACTCATCAGGTTGCCCGAAACGCCGAATAAATTCATCAGTGATACCGCAAAAAGCATGGCAAGCGGAATTACAGATGCCACGATAAGACCTGCCCGGAGGTTACCCAGAAAGATCACCAGGATAAAGACCACAATCAGTGCACCTTCTGCAAGGTTTAATTGTACCGTATTTAAGGCCCGGTTCACCACCTTGGTCCGGTCGTAAAAAGGAATAATTTCTAACCCTTCGGGTAAAGATTTACCAATAACGGCAATTTTTTCCTTAACATTTTTCACAACTTCGTTGGCATTAGCGCCCTTCAGCATCAGCACTACGGCGCCCGCTACCTCACCCTTGTCTTCATACACCAACGCCCCATACCGGATTGCTTTTCCCTCACGGACAGTAGCAACATCTCTTACCAGTACAGGAATATCGTCCCCGGATTGACGTACCGGAATCAGACCGATATCTTCTACCGTCTTTGCCAATCCTTCGGTTCGGATAAAAAGCGCAGTGGGTCCCTTTTCAATATAGGCACCCCCCGAATTTTCATTATTGGTTTCCAGCGCATGAAAGAGTTCGGCAAGCGTTACCCGCATACCATTCAGCCTTTGCGGATCCACACTTACTTCATATTGTTTCAGGTTCCCGCCAAAGCTGCTAATATCTGCCACACCCGGCGTTCCCATCAATTGCCGGCGAACGATCCAATCCTGTACCGACCGCAGTTCTGAAAGGCTGTATTTCGTTTCATAGCCAGGTTTGGGCCGTAGAAAATATTGATAGATTTCCCCAAGCCCGGTAGTAAGCGGCGCCAATTCCGGATTGCCGGCAGAAGGGGGTATTTGGGATCGAACGCCTACCATCCGCTCACTTACTTGTTGCCTTGCCCAATAAACATCCGCATGATCGTTGAACACAATAGTTACCACCGATAACCCAAAACGGGAAATAGAGCGGAGCTCGGTTATATCCGGAATATTCGCACAGGCCTGTTCAATGGGAAAAGTAATGAGGCGCTCCACTTCCGGTGCAGCAAGTGCCGCAGAAACCGTGATGACCTGCACCTGATTGCTTGTAATATCCGGTAAGGCATCAATGGGTAGCCTTTGTAAATTATACAACCCGATCAGGATGAGCAGGAGTATACCAATAGCTACCATCAGTTTGTTCCTGACGGAAAAGCGTATTATTGCATTAAGCATGCATAAAAAGTTTAATATATAAACGAATCATTCGTCCGGTCTGCAATGACCAGATAAAAAGGTTCCAACAAAAATGTCAGGAAGTATGCCGTGGAGGCTGAAAAACGGAACCGGAAAATGCTACAGGGTGAAAAGGGGTTATAGTAATTCCAAATTCCGAAGAAATCTCTTCTGATATCGGGTTCTCGATAGCAATAATTTCGCTTTGAATAACGGCAGGAATACTATTTTGCAAACAGACACAGGTTTTGAAAGGCAACTGCATGTCCTGCTGATAATCATCGTCATATACCATTTCTCCACTATAGTGCTCCTTTAAAAAAGAGAGGATCCCGGTATCAGGATTCAATTCACAGTGCGAAATGTAATGCACAATCAGCAGCGGGCTTTTTAATAACTGATAGCATTCTGTGGTTGCACACAAATAAATACTCAACAGCAATATTGCCACTCGTTTGTTCATAAAGTGGCGTAAAAGTAAGGTAAATTTTGCATCAGTAAATCAGGTTCTTTTAAATGCCTGCAACCAATTGTACTCCAAACGAAGCAACAACTGCTGCTCATTGAATCTCCGCATATTACCCGCTACTTGAAACCGGTAACCAAGATCGATCCTTGACTTACTATTGAAGATAAACTGAATAGCAGGTGCCATATCTAAAAATCCGGCAGCTTTTCCAAAAGCACGCTGACCAATCCATTCAAGATAAAGATTCAGATTGGTTTGTCCGTAAGAATCATACTCCCTGGGATAAAGCAAATACCCTGCAGAAAAGTTATACTCAAGAGCCCGCTGAATATCCGTTGGTAAAACCGGATAGTTTGTATTGTTGAACCTACCAACACCGGAAACCGTGCCACTCAAAGCAAGTTTATTCAGCAATTGGGTTGCTACAACCCCAACCTGCCATCCGGAATGATTGCCCATTAGATTTTGCTCGTCTGAACGATTAAACACCAATTCTTCGTGCGGCATTCCACCTCCGGTACCATCGCTTCCATCATGCAATACCGTTCTTTCAATAACATACGGATTTCGGCTAACCGCAAGTTTTCCAAAACCCGCCATCCGGAAGTGCTTGTGAAAATCATCCTGACTTAAAAATCGGTATTTAGTATATATAGAAGCACTTTCGTACCTGAAACTAGGCTGAAACATATCAGAAGCATAGACAGCTGCTTTTACCATCAGATTTTTAGTAATCCCATAAGTAAGTTCAGGTGCTACCCGAAAACCAACCTCCCCTTTCTTCATTCCTTCCATATTACCGGTCATAGGCATCACCATCGTATTCAACCGGAAACTAAGCGCGTTTTTAGGAATATTGCTTGCCGGCTCAGAAATAACATACAATTCCTGAGCTGTGAGGATTTGAGAGAACAGTAAGCAAAAAACAAATAAGCCAGGTTTCAAAGGTGCCTTTTTAAATAGTGACATGATAGACTCTTTTCCCCTTTGGTAAATCACGCATGCCACAGCAATCGGCCGTATAGCCTGTTTTATAACAGTTCAGGGTAGTGAGTTTTGAATTCTTTTTTGCTTCTGCAGACAAAACAAACCCTTTATCCATGAGTTTAATTTTTTGCCAGCCTGCAATACTTTGAGGTTTTACATCCATAAAATGGAAAATCTGACCTGCACTCATTACATGTGCATCCGGCTTGATTTGGGTAGGATCAAATTTCACTTCAAGTGAAAGTTTACCGACAGAAAATCCGGCTTCTTCTACTTTTTGAGAGATCATATCAAGATTAAGAGCAACTCCGGGACGCAGATCGATCATAAAAAGGTTGGATTTGAGCTCTGTACGCACCCCTGACACAAATGGCAAACTCTTCAATGATTTTTGAATAGCATTGCTGCAAAGACTGCATGTAAGGCCTGCAGCCTGCAATTCAAGATTACGGTATTGCGCATTGCCCCAAAAAGAACAAAGCAGTAAAATAAAACCAAAAAACAAATTCTTAATATAACTTACTTTTTAAATTGTATTTTTAAACCGCATCAAACACCCGCCTTTTCATAGATTTTTCAACATTTGTAATGAGTAAGATCGCTATATCAGGGAAATTTTCCTTTTTCGCTACCACCCAAGCCTGAAATGATCTAAAAAAGCAACAAAATTAACTGCTATAATAATCATCAAACGATTTGTAAAATTAACTATTTCTATGTTTCAGAGGCTGTTACAAGTCTTCTAATTAACAATTTTGCTTAAAAATGGTAAAAAATGATTCATTTTACCCGAATATCAGGTAATGATTTCATTATAATTTGGCACTGTAAAATTAGGTACTTACTTTTGCAGCCCTAATTTTAGGAATAGACATGTTGGGCCGCCGGGAATACGATATAGCATTTGTGGGATTGAAACCCGGGGAACATGAGTTCCTATTTGACGTGGATGATAAGTTCTTTTCTAAGTACGAGCAACAGGATTTTTCACGGGTGAAAGCACAGGTGAAAATGACTCTCGATAAAAAAACAGGTTTCATTTTATTGAAATTTGATGTGGGAGGAAGCCTTGAAGTTGTTTGTGACCGCTGTGGAAATAATTTGCCCATGCAACTGTGGGATGAATTTAAAATTGTAGTCAAACTGGTAGAAAACCCGGAAGAGATGAATATGCAGGAGGAAGATCCCGATGTGTATTATATTGGCCGGACAGAAAGTCACTTGCATGTAGAAGACTGGTTGTATGAATTCATTAACCTGAGTTTACCAATGACCCGCATGTGTAGTGAAATTGAAATAGGAGGTCCACATTGCAATAAGGTAGTGCTGGAGCAATTAAAAAAAATGCAGCCTGAGGAACATAATGCCAATTCCATTTGGAAAGGGCTGGAACAGTTCAAAGGCAAAAACAAAGGAAACAATAAATAACAATCATCATTTAATCATTATTTAATCTTACTAATATGCCAAATCCAAAACGTCGCCACAGTCAGCAGCGCAGTGCCAAGCGTCGTACGCACTACAAGGCCGTTGCCGCTACACTTAGCGTTGACAGCGCTACCGGCGAAACGCATGTTCGCCACCGTGCCCATGTAAGTGAAGGAAAGCTTTACTACAAAGGTCAGGTGGTTGCAGAAAACACCCCGATCGGTAAATAATTGGGTTTAGCCAATTTATGGTGGCATCTTTGCGAGAAGGTGCCACTTTTTTATTTACTCAACCGAAGATTTTATGCAAATAGCCATAGACATGATGGGCGGCGATTATGCCCCGGCGGAGGCCGTCCATGGAATCGTTGCCTGGAATAAGGAGTCTGAAGCGAACACGCATTTGTTGTTACTCGGTGCTGAAGCAGAACTACAACAACTGCTTTCGGAGCAGGACATACCCGAATCATTATATACCATCGTGGAATGTCCGGATGTTATCGGTTATCACGATCATCCGGTAAAAGCACTGAAAGAAAAGCCACGCTCTACTATAGCCACCGGATTTGGGTTTCTCGCACAGCAAAAAGCCGATGCTTTTATTTCGGCAGGCAACACCGGTGCGATGCTTGTGGGCAGCATGTTTTCCCTGAAGCCAATCGAAGGCGTACTTCGGCCAACGATCTCTACCATCATTCCCCGCGAAAATGGCAAAACCGGGCTGCTGCTTGATGTGGGCATCAACAGCGATTGTAAACCCGAGCATCTGAACCAGTTTGCCTCGATGGGTGCAGCTTACGCAAAAATCATTCTCGGTATTGAAAACCCTAGAGTGGGTTTACTAAATATAGGAGAAGAAGAATCGAAAGGCAACCAATTGGCTCAGAATACCTATCCGCTACTCAAGGCCAACGCCAATATTCATTTTGTAGGCAATATCGAAGGCCGAGGTATCCTCGAAGATCAGGCAGACATTATTATTTGCGATGGTTTTACAGGAAATGTGCTGCTTAAATTGCTCGAAAGTATTTATCCGATTACCCGCAGGCAAGGTATTGAACACCCTTATTTCAAACGGTTTCATTTTGAACAATACGGAGGAACACCGGTACTTGGAGTGGCCAAACCGGTTATCATCGGACATGGAGTTAGCGGTAGCGAATCCTTTAAAAACATGATCTTACTTGCTGAAAAAATGATTGAAACAAACTTTATAGAAGCTTTGAAATCAAGGCTTTAGGGAAAATTAATTTCCTGATATGCAAAAAGCTCAGTTCTGATTTTCAGACCTGAGCTTTTTCTTTTTTTTGGAATAAATTATTAAGAAGGTAACCGAATACCGGTTTGTTCCAAAAGCACTTTTCGTTCTTTATATAATTTGCCCAAGGCCATTTTAAAAGCCTTCTTACTCATTTGAAAAACCTCATAAATAACCTCCGGATCACTTTTGTCGTGGTATGGCAGGAATCCGTTATTTTCCTGTAAGAGCCGGAGAATTTTATCTGTTTCTCCCTCTACCCGGCTATATCCCTGCTTGCCAACACCCACATCTATCTTATGATCCTCATAAATTTTGCGGACATATCCC
The DNA here is from genome assembly GCA_041739485.1 of Chitinophagaceae bacterium. Classification (GTDB taxonomy): domain Bacteria; phylum Bacteroidota; class Bacteroidia; order Chitinophagales; family Chitinophagaceae; genus Phnomibacter. Next base: position 960 of record JBGSNV010000267.1, on the reverse strand, counting down.
TTAAAATGATCCCCGGCCTGAATCGATCTGAATATATCACTGAAATGCAACACACCGGTGTGTTGGTTATTGATGATGACTACATATCCAATATCCGTTCTCCGATAGACGGTCAGATCTACCTCCTCCCCTTCCTGAACAGTCAACTCTTCATTATTGAGCAGGTAGTCAAACTTTTCAGTGGCAGTCATCCGGCCTGTTTCAATATCGAGATAGATATATACAAGGTACTCTATCCCTACTTTCATCTTGTCCCGGATCTTACTATTGGGTACAAAAAGGTCTTTCATCAGACCATTATCGAGAAATGCTCCCTGATTGTTGGTATCCACCACCTTCAATTTTACAATATCCCCCACTTTTCCTTTAGGCTCCTGCGAGGTGGCAATCAAACGCCCTTCTCCATCGTGATACACAAATACCCGAAGCTTATCGCCCGGCTTGGCTCCTTCAGGAACAAATCTTTTAGGCAGCAAAATTCCTTCCGCATCATCATCGAGGTATAGCCCAAATGAAACCTCCCGCAAAACCACCAAATCATTGTATTCCCCTGTCTTTATTTTCATTTCAGTTGTTTTAAAATTTTTGTGGTTTGGGGTTTGTCAACCAATTTTAGGCAAGGACAAATTTTCACCTTACACCTTTCACACGCCCTTATTCCTGATCCATTTACACCTTTCAACCCACCCCGGCCGGACATATTTGTTTTTTTAAAAAGAAACCGCTCTCGTTATGCCCGTCCACCCCTCCAAGGAGGGGAGTTCGACTTTACACTTTTGGTAGCTATCGGAATCACTTTTCAAACCGCCAAATCCCCAATTCCTATTCGCCAATCCCTTATTCCTAATCCCTTCCACACTCTTAAGCTCTGCCATTAATCAGCCTTTTACAGGGAGGCACCCCTCTCCTTCGGGGAGGGGAAGGGGGTGGGGCTACTTTTCCTGCCAAACCTTCTCAATC
>JBGSNV010000235.1:0-5137 GCA_041739485.1 Chitinophagaceae bacterium | reverse complement strand
TGACAATTCATGCCATTGCTTATCTGATTAACGGAGCCTGCAGGTCCAAGGTAGGCCGCAGTTTTAGCGATCAGCTCATATCCATACAGAATTTCAGTCCCATTAGGATCTGAGTAAAGGGGGATTTGCGTATACGCAGGTCCTGTCCAAACAGCAGTTTTAGCAAGTGATGGCTCTTCTGATATCGGTTGTTCTTCTCCTTTTTGCCGGCATCCTGAAAAAAACTTTGTACTCATGGTGAGCACGCCCAGAAAAAGAAACAGGATAATCGATGTTTTTTTCATTTGCAAAAAAGAGAAGATGATAAATCCGGATGTTATTTTAGTGTGGTAAATTATCGCGGAATCGTCCATAAACCCAGGTGCCGGCAATAGCACTCAACAAAGTAACTGTAATGACAGTGGCTCCGGTTCCTATTTGAGCAAATAAGGGACCCGGACAAGCCCCGGTAATTCCCCAACCTAACCCAAATATGAGACCGCCGTAAATCTGCCCTTTATTAAATTTTTTATCATTGAGTATTATTTTCTCACCCGTCATGGAGCGGGCATTGTATCTTTTAATTAAAAAGACACTCAACATACCCACAAGGACGGCACTGCCAATGACACCGTACATATGAAAACTTTCGAGCCGGAACATCTCCTGAATACGAAACCAGGATATAATTTCTCCTTTTACAAAAACGATACCAAATAAAATACCGAGTAGTCCATATTTGAGATTGGCTGATAGGGGTTCATGTATTTCACTTTCATTGACACACGCAGAACCCTGTTTCCTGATTTTGTTTTCCTGAATATTTTCAGGGCTTTTGTCTACAAAGGGGGTTGCCTCGGGAGCCAGATCGTTATTTATATTGTTGTTCATGTTATTTTTCAATTATTTACAGACCTAATATATAAGGGAGAATAAGGTTGACCATAATAAAACCACCGGTCATAAAGGAAATAGTAGCTACCAGCGATGGCCATTGCAGATTGCTAAGACCCATAATAGCATGCCCTGAAGTACAGCCACCGGCATACCGGGTACCAAAGCCCACCAAAAAGCCACCAACCACCATCATAATAAAGCCTCGGATAGTAAGCAAGGCCGGCCAGTTAAAAAGCTCCGGTGGTATAATATTGTCATAGTTGGTGATGCCATAAGTGGCCAAATCCTGTACAAGGGTTGGGGCTACTACTACGGGTTCGGGATTGGCAAGAAGAAAACCTGCGATGATCCCACCTATTAAAATGCCGGCCACAAAGAAAAGATTCCACATTTCTTTCCGCCAGTTATAGCTGAAGAAGGGAATGTTTGCAGGAAGACAGGCCGCACACACATGCCGCAGCGAAGAGGAAATACCAAATGATTTATTTCCTAAAATCAATAAAGCCGGAACTGTAAGCCCGATCAAAGGACCCGCTACCCACCAGGGCCACGGTTTCTGTAGTAGTTCTAAAATTTGCATAGTATTTTTATCAATCTTAAAAAATATCTGAAGTACAAAGGTTCGTTTTAATCTTGGGATGCATTGTGATAATTATCACGGGTAGAGGCAATGGTGTTTATACTTCGCAAAAAAAGCCGGTAGTTTGTTCAACTAGCAGCTTTTTATCTTTTGTTTATCTTTTATTTCGCTTTTTATTGCAGGTACGATGAAAACATCCAAACCGTTTTTTCCTGTTCGCGAATGTAATCACTTACCATGGAATTGGTTCCTTCATCATTTGCTTCATCAGAAAGATTTAGAATTTCTCTTTCAATTTCCAATAGGGTACCAAAACCTTCCAACAATAATTTTACTGCCTTATCTCCATCACTTATATCCTGTGCTTCCTTTATTGAACTATGCTCGCTGTATGCTGAAAAGGAATGCAAAGGCGTATAGCCAAGGGTCAATACCCTTTCTGCAATTTCATCAATTTTCACGAGTGAATCCGTATAGATTTCTTCAAATTTTACATGGAGTTCAAAAAATTTGCGACCGGCAATATTCCAATGGAAACCACGGGTATTGATGTAAAATAATTGATAATTGGCTAAAAGAAGATTTAATTTTTCAGCCAGGTTTTTTGCCTGATCTGTATTCAGGCCGATTCTGTTTTTGCTCATATAATTTTTGAGTGTTTAGTTTGTGAAATAATATTACCTTTTTTCAGAGGTTACAACTTACCTTTTCGCCGGCTTCATTAAACTTAGGTTCCACGCAGCGCTTAGGCGCTATAAAACCGGTTAAAAAAAGCACTCCCGCAAAAATGTAGAAATACCACATTCCTTCGTACCGATAGGCAAAAAAAGCAAAAAGGGCAGCAAGAAACCATCTGACAATTCTACTTACCCAAGTACCAAATTGAAGATCGGTCATAAGAAAAATGTATTTGATAAAAAAGCAATGATTACATTAAAATTGATAATCTAAAATAAGATTTATATTCGACATATTTACTTTATTGATTATAAATTTAGCATTCCCATAAGTTTCTCCTGCATTGAATTTGTGCGCATAAAGAAGGGTTGCATTTAACCCCTGAAGTAATCCCTCAAACTTATATTCTACCTGCGCATTTGTTTGTAAATAAGAAGGCAAACCATATTTATTATGAGCATAGTCTTTTACATGAGGTAAATTATAATAACCAAGACCAAGATTGAATTCAAGGTTCGGTTTAGCCATCGTTTTGGTTGTTTTAACCACAAAAGCATTTACGTCTCCGAGGCCTTCATTGCGTTCGCGGGGCAGGAAAGTGAAAAAAGGATCACGCCCCCATTCTCTCGGACTTAAAAAGCGTCCCCCTTTTCCGATTCTTGTATAGTTGAGGGAATGTTGCCAGCTTTTTGAAATCAATCCGACACGGCCACTCAGTATATTGACCCCCTTGCCCGGTGTAAAGTAAGTTTTGTTTATATCCTGATTGCCACCGTTAGCTATAGCATCCTGCCTTGTAAATTGAAGCGAGGCGAACGTGATCCTTTTACCCGATTTCTTTTTATAATCAAGTTGTGTAAATGCTGTATTGAAGATGTTTTCGGTAAACTGATTAAAGACCTGAAGCTGAAGTTGGTTGGTAAATTTGTAGTGAAGATCTGCCATAAAAATGCCGGCAGATTTTAAATGGCTTTTATAATCAGAAGGCATTCCATCAGGATTCACGCCCTGCGGATAAATTCCTATACTTTCTGCAATCGATCCCCACCGCACTGTACTTCGTGGAGATATTTTATACAACCACCCGGCATTTATTTCCACCTTAGGATTTACTTTCCAATTTACCCAAATACCATCTACTTCTGTGGGTCGCATGCGCCCATCCTGCGGATTGATAAACGGAGTCTTCAGTATTTGTTTACCCAATACAATATGTAAGTCGCGATTTTTGTATTGCAGATTCAATTCTTCGAGTCTGTCGAGGTCATGATTGTTTTCCGGATGCTCTATATCAAAAAGTCCGATTTCATAGCGGTTGAAAGCTCCGGATACAGCATCTTTTTTTATAAGATCACTCGAGAAAATATTATGGGTAAAATAGCCGCTGATTACCCATTGAAAGTTCTTAAAAGGCGCTGTTTGCATGCGGATACCTCCACCTACAGCAAGCGCATGATAGTCGCTCAGGCCATCTTTATTGATAGTCGCCATGGAAAAGCTTCTGAAATGACCGCTGAAACGGGCATGGGTAAAGGCGCCCCGGAAAGTATTTGAATCACTTGCCGTCTTTTGTGCAGTATTCTTCCACACAGGATTATCATAGGCCACCTGTTGAGCCTTTAAATCGGTGTGCATAAAGACTACCATGAGGCTTAACCACAACCCATTTAAATATTTCATTTGATTTTAGTACTGTCAGAAGGCCCATCCCAGTTTTTAAATCCTTCTGCCAGGTCATTTACTTTTTTGATGCCCGCTTCCTTTAAAGCCCGGGAAGCTTTAAGAGATCTTACCCCACTGCGGCAATAAACCAGGTATTTTTTGGAGGGGTCAAGATTGGAGAGTTTTTCAATAAAAGAAAGGCTGTCTTTTACATTCATTAATACGCTGCCGGCCATGTGGGCTGAGTCGTATTCTGTGGGGGTTCTTACATCTAAAATTACAAAGCCGGACCTTTGTGCTTTGCGGCCAAATTGTTTATTATTTAACCGGTTGATGCCATCTATCCTATCTACCCGGCAGGAATTAAAGGAAGCCGAAATCAACACAAGCCCCAATAGCCCCTTCAAATAGTTTGCTGAAATCATTTGATTTGGATTTTAAATAAACTGATTGACTGCCTTCTTTATGGAGGCTGCCGGAACAACTCCGGACTGCCGCCACTTTACTTCTCCTTTCTGGAAAATGATGAGGGTTGGTACGCCCTGAATCTGATAAGCGCTTGCTGCTTCCGGGTTTTTATCAATATCCACTTTTATGATACGTACATCGTCAGCCATTTCGGCCTTTACCTGTTTCAGAATAGGAGCCATCATTTTACATGGTCCGCACCACTCGGCAAAAAAATCAACCAAAACAGGTTTTTCGCTATTGATTACATCCTGAAAACTTGACATATAATTATTTATTTAAAGAGTTAATGAATGGTGGTTTCCGGATCTTCTTCTTTGGCTCCTTTTTTAAAGATGCCGGAAGCAATACCTCCCATGACACCGAAATAAACCATACTATTGAAAGGCTTTGAACTGATTGCACAGGTACCCGTATTACATCCTATTTGCCAATAGTATAAATACCCGGCTATAGCCCCTGTTGCAACCCCTATTAAAAGCGTTTTATTTTTTATTATCCAATTCTTCATATTCAATTTCTTTTGCATTTTCAGACCCTTTGAATGTGGTCATATGGGTGGCACAACCATTTGCGCCACAACCCCTTGTAAAAAGTGCCATTCCGGCCAAAAAAATACCCGCAGTAGCTAAAAGCCATTCCTGTAAAATGATCGATTGAATCAAAACAGCAATCCCTGTTACAAATCTCAGGATTCTGAAAAAACTCCATCCGGTTGTGATTACTTCTATCATCACTAGCGTTGCGTTATAAGTCAAACATTTTCAATTGGTTATCTTTTGGTTCTTTGAAATATTGTAGATGAGTCTCCTGAAACAGTTGATTTATGGGCACTTTCTCAAAAATACAAATGCTTAAAACCTGTAGGATTTC
>JBGSNV010000213.1:0-18272 GCA_041739485.1 Chitinophagaceae bacterium | reverse complement strand
GAAATCCTACAGGTTTTAAGCATTTGTATTTTTGAGAAAGTGCCCATAAATCAACTGTTTCAGGAGACTCATCTACAATATTTCAAAGAACCAAAAGATAACCAATTGAAAATGTTTGACTTATAACGCAACGCTAGTGATAATATTTATGAAATAACTTCCAATAAAAACCGGTCAACTCCCTATAATTCATTCAATTGCCTGCCATCCATTAAGAAATTTATCATACATATCAAAGGACTTTAGTTGAACGAAGTCTAATAATCTATTCTTCTCACATAAGATAATCCATAGATATCCTACTCCTCTATTCTCCCTTTAAAAATCGAAATTTCCGGTGCAAAAAGGGCTTTTCTATGATATAATAACTCAGCATCCCAATGATTATAGTAAGGCTACAGGTTCCTATAAAACGAATCGAATAAAACAATGTCTGAGGTGAATCTGCAAAATATCCTGCTACCTGATCCATCCAATTCCTAATGGGTAAATGCCAGACATATACGCTGTAAGAAATGGTAGACAGAAACAACATCCATTTTGCAGAGAGCATACTATTCCACCAACCTTTACGCATAAATAAAACGGAAAGCATCATGCCTGTAAAACAAATATTATAAAGTGGGATCATCCAAAAACTTCTTAAGGAAGCCGGGGTGAAATTATAAAACCTATCCATCGAAATGATTAAAAGAATGATAATAAAAGTCCATACCAGAATATTGCCTGTTCTGCCAGGCAATACAAAACCGGGATTTTTCACATAAAGCCATGCTATTACTATACCCCACAAAAATGAATCAGCATTTACAAGGGTTGCATAGTTGGTATAATTAATGCTTCCGGCACCAATACCATGGGTGTGCCACCGATATGCATAAACAAGAATGAGCCCAATCATAAAAAACATTCCCACCAGCCACTTGCCCACGCTGCTGTTTTGTAAAATCAAAATCATACCGGTCAATAAAGGTAATAACAGGTAAAAACGCATTTCCACAAAAAGCGACCAAATCACAGCATTGATCTTTATGTCCCGCCAAAACAAAAAATATTCCAGTAAAGTTGCCCTATCAAAGTCATCAAAGGCGGCATAAATACCCAATAATAAAAGGGATGAAATAAAAAATAAAGGATAAATACGCTGCAATCTTCTAAAAAAGTACTGCCCTATTACTGCAGGTTTAAAGCCTTTAGTACCCTTTTGAAAAAACTGTAAGGACAGCAAAAAAGCGCTTAAAATAAAAAACAACTGCACCCCTAAAAACCCAATGCTTATTAAAGCCGTTAACGGTTTCCAAACATAAAAACCTGCATGAAAAACAACCACTTGTATAACTGCGATAGCACGAAAGCCATCCATTTCGGGGATTATGGTTTTTGAGAACATTATTTATTAAGCAGGCACATTTAATACAAGGCTTAGTTGGCCAACCCTTCACACTTTGCGGCCCGTCTACGATGCTCAAATGGCCAATACTTCATTTTTAGCAAACTTTTCTTAATCCCAAATGAAACATGCGCCGTTTTATGAAATAGGTTTTAAAAAATAAAACCCATTCCGGAAAGAAAGAATAGTGATAACATCCAAACCATCTGAAGTATTCATTCAAAGAAATAAGCCCGAAGCAGTATCTATATCATTCAAGGGCGCCTCTAAAAACTAAACCTTCTTATTTAGGGATAGTAGCATAGATTTATATAAACTACAATGTAATGCTACAATATGGCTTTCCACAAAATGCTTTTCAGCGTATTTCTGAATCACTGATCTTTGATACAGGTGTTTGGTCCCTATAAATTTTTCAATAGTCTCTGCAAGGGACTCAGATGTTATTTCTTCTGCTTTAAGGCCTGTTATTCCGTTCTGCACGTGTTCCTTCATGCCACCAACTTTAAAACTGATTACGGGAGTTCCGGCAGCAAATGCTTCAAGCATTACATTGGGCAAATTATCTTCACGGCTTGGTATTATTAAAACATGCGCTAAACTATAATACTTAGCTAACATTTCAGGATCTGAAACAAAACCCGTAAATCGAATCCCTGAGATTTTTGAAAGCTCCTTATTTGCCTGTCCGATGGCAAGAATCTTATAAGAGTTTGAAAAATTAGAAACCGCATTTAAAAACAGATCAAAGCCTTTCCGGTCATTATCTAGATTTGTGGCAACAACCAACAAAATACAATCTGCTTTTTTGAAATCCATTTTTTCTCTTAAGGCATCTATATCTTTTTCATCTATTTTGACCTTTGGCCTTACATAAGCAATTTGCTGAATAGGGTAAATCCCTTTATAGTGTGATTGAAAAGTTTCATAAAAATATCGGGATGGTACAATAAATTGAATCGGATATTTAAAGTTTTTTAATATTTCTACTTTCATCAATTTCAATTTCTCATCAAACCCCATTGTTTCTTTACTGAATTGTTCTTCATCCTGCAAGAAGTGAAAACAGCCTAAAATTGGATTTAGGTCATGTAATGTCCAAACTATCGGTTTATTTATATATTTAAAGAAAGACGGATAATCCAACAAATTAGCCACCCAATGTAAGTGAATGATATCCGCCTGTTGTACCATTGGATGCAGATGTAGCTTTTGCAAACTCACCGGAACTGACAAATATTCAGCGGATACATTTTTCCTTGCCTCCTGTAGCTGATTTAGTAGAGATAGCCGATTGAATGGATCATTTACGATTAATTTCAAATGATCTAAGGATCTTTTGATCCGATTAGTCAGACGGTCAATCCATGGCTTTCCGCTCATATTTACAGTAAACCAGCCAATACTTTCATCCGCTTTTTGTTCCGTGGAAAGAAAATAGCTTTCTATTCCTTTTTCCCGCAGAGCGCTATGAACTCGAAAAGAAGCAGCACCTGCTCCCCCGGATTTATAAGTTGAAATGTGTAAAACCCGCATCTCAAATCAATCTTTGCTTCTAGGTTTTCTTGCTTCCATGAATAGAGAGGTCGGGTTGTAAACCATCCCTTTCTTTACATCAAGTTCAAAATCTTCCCAATCAGGAATATTACTTTTACAGGAACTCATCACTTCTGCCTTTTCAAAACCAACTTCATACAATAACCGGCCAAGAGAATATCTGTCATACATCCAATAGTGTATTTCACCGCCAAGTCTGAATTTCCCGATCCTTTTTGTTTCGGCATTCTGATATATTAATTTTTTAAAACCATTATATATTTTCTTCATTACCCTTTTTATTCCCACTTTCCTTGCTGCACCGGGGACATTTAAATTATTTTTATCCTGCAGTTTTATACTATTGCGATATGCTTGTCCCACATAACCAATCCTTCCTACTACATATTCTTCATTATTAAGCTCGGGTGTCTTAAGGTATACAGCCATTTGCCCACCAGAGTAATTCCTTACGGTTTGGTCATACATTTCCAGCATAATCCAATCATAATCGGCTTTCGAAACAGCTGTTTGATTACCTAAATTTGCTTTTAGAATACGCTGATATTCATTGACTATGTTTTCGAGATCGGGAACAACCACCCGAATTGTACCTCCTGGTTTTAACACCCGAAAACATTCGCTGATAAAAGCTCCTGATTTTTCTTTGGGAATATGTTCCAAAACCTGTGAATGATAAACGACATCAAAGGTTTGATCGGGGAAAGGAAAACCCTCTAAAAGATTAGCCCCAATAACGAACGGGGAAGACGAGTGTAAATCTACATTAGTCCATTCATTGTGATACTTTTCGCCGCAACCAACATTTAAATAATTAGTGTAAATTTTTTTCAAGTAAGTTTATATTTTAAGTCTCGTTTAATATTAAAAGTTTATTTAATCTTTTTAAAAATGACCATATGCGAATGACCTTTAATCAATTTTCGACCCCCTAATTTTAAAATTTTCCTTGTTATTGCTTTAAATAATTTCCACCTTAAAAATTGTCGATAAAAAAAACTTCTTTTTTGGACAAGATTTAAATACCAATCAATATGAATCTCTGAAAGAGGTTCATATTCAATTTTAATTAATTGTAACGGGAACAACTGCTGCAAAGAAATAAAACTAGAATAGGTCCAACCAAGCATATGATGTGGTGGGGCATCAAAAATATTATGTGCTCTTATTAATTGATTATCAGAATTAGGGACCGAAAAAATAAGAAGTCCATCAGATTTCAGACATTTTAAACAAGACTCTATAAAAGGAAGCGGATCCGGAATATGCTCTAATACTTGAAAAGATAGTATGGCATCATAAAATTCAAAATTACCAACAGATTGCTTATCAATTTTTTCATTAAGCATTGGTATTCCATCTTTCTTCGCATAATCAACAGCTTCCGAATTAAATTCTAACCCTAATACATTAATATCTGCAGCTAAACATTTCTTCAAAAAGGCTCCTTTACCAGCTCCAATTTCAAGAATATTCATATTAGGAGATAAATAACTTAATGCTTTGTTATATTCCCACTTTTCATTTAAATAGTACCAGGGAATATTCATTAGGCCCTTATAAAATGCTTCATCCCCAGCCATTGAAGAAGGAGTGTAAAAATATATACCGCAATGGTTACACTTATATTCATCAATGGATTGTAATCCCTCAAAAAATCTGTTTACATCAATTCCATAACTTTTGTCCCATTCATTGATAATTGCTTTCACAGGAATCTTTTTAACTATTGTAGCTTCAGCAAATGGAAATAATATACTCTTCATAAATTAATTACTTTAAGATTCTTTCCTAACACCTTTGTTACTATAGTTTTTAGCTTAATAATTAAAATTTCAATATACCATTGTTTCAAAGGAGGAGAAGAGAAGACTTTATAAAAAGTACTGTAATCAGCACTATCACATATTTTGGAGTCTTTAGGAGATTGGAAAGTACTTAAAGATTCCAACTTAACATTCTTATAGTAATCAGGACAATTTTTCGTATGTGTACCAGTTTTACTAAACCCAATATTATAAACCAGATTTTTATTGGGGATGATAGCTTTGCCATTGTTTTTCCAAATTGCAAATAACCAATGGTAAGACCATGCAGTATATTCAGGTCTTTCAATAGATTCCAATATAGTTTTCCAATAGCTTAATTGAAAATGATCATGTTGACAATAATTTGCCATCTCTTTTTGAGTAAACCCGGCTAAATCTTCTATTTGACTACGATATTTATTCCAAGCTCTTCGCCAGGTAGCCCAACCCCAAATATGTGAATAGGCGGAGAAATAATAATCCCCTTCACCAACCCATTCACCAAACTGAAAATTATTTCCCCCAATATGCATAACCGGGTCGTCCTTACGGTAGCGTTCTAACAAGATTTCACAAAATAGGAAAAAACTTGGGGCGGGCAAGCAATCATCTTCCAGAATAATCGCCTGTTCTTCCTGTACGAACACTTTATTCAGACCACTGATGACCCTTTGCCGGCAACCGAGATTGTCTTTACTGTACAGCCGGGTAACTGCACAGGGCCAATCCACCTGATCGATTATGGAACGGGTGGCATCTGTTAGTTTTTTTTCTTCTTCAGTTCTCGGGCCATCGGCTATTACATACAGCTTTTCTGGCCTTGCATTTCGGATTTCAGCAAATACTTTTTCAGTTGTATCCGGCCGGTTGAAGATGATAAAAACAATAGGTGTACGAAGCAATACTTAATAATTTATGATAATGTAACGTAAAACTTTCAGTTAGATAAACATTAGAGTTAAAAACCCAACCTGAATATTTATAGCTGTTTAGGTAATAAAATATGGACTAAATATTTAGAAAAACCCTCTTTAGTCAGGTACTTTAAATATATCTCTCTGATTTGCTGTTGCAAGGTCTTAAAATCATTGGGGTTAATCTTTCGGTGAAAATCATGGATATAAGAAGCTGTTTTATCAACTTCTTTTTCCGGAATCCAAATCATTATCTTTTTCCAATCTATTACATCAACACAGGGAAGCAGGGCATCCGTATCAATATAAGCAGGTATCCGGCCCTGACGCATCACTTCAAACAATCGAAAGGAGTAATTTCCAAATCCGGATACACATAAAAAATAATCCGCTTCCAGAAAGCTATTCAGGTAGCCGTCTTTGTACTCTGATTCTTTTGCATTTGGATTAATTAAAAAATCATTTTCTAACTTTGATTTTTCCTTTATACATGAAATTAAAGCCCTGCGACGAAGAAGGTAGCCCTCAGGTTCGAAATTCTTGACTTTAAACCCAAGATGTGCAAAAGAAAAAATCCTATTGATAGTATCTCTAATATAAATAGTTAAAGACAAACGAATTGGAGCAGCTTTTCCTCTAAAACTCACCTTAGGCATTTCTTGCTTTTCTCTTGGTCTTATCTGAGCATTAATGGGCCGGTTATCCACAAGTGCCGGCATGCCAAAAGTATCAGAAAATGCCTTACTATTAAAGCCACTTGTTCTAAAAATCAATGCATTGGTGAAAGGCAAGGCTACTACCGGATCCCTGTAAAAAAAGACAATTAATTTTTTTTTAAAGGCGATAGAAAGAGCCTCCATTTCCATCGCAAGGGCTTTTAATTCTTCTTTTTGTTGTTCATTTATACCAATGCTTTGTAATTCTGCAGTACTGTAATCGTGAACTACTTCGTACATAAATGGAAGTACCAGAAAAGATGCCTCCCCGATGGCCTCAGTCAATAATTGATTTTCACGCAGGTATTCTACAAAAAAATGAGGGGCAGGGGTTTGGGGTGCAAAGAATTTCATGATGAATAAACCCTTTTAAATCATATCAAATGACACTTCCTTAAAATGATTCCAACGATTAACTTAACAATATCAGTTAAAATTATCGAATAAATCCTAAAATAAATTGCTAATGCTTCCTATAAATAAAAAAATCTGCGAAAGAAGTATCTGGGTTCCCTTGTTCAAAGGGATAAGGATTTTTCAAATACTCGATTAATTTCCATTCCTTTTTATTTTTAATAATCCATTCGGAAAATTGACGATGCCGTATATGTTCCATATAATATTCCTCCTTGTCTGATGAATAAATAATCACAAAAATTTTAGAAGCATTAAACAACCTATTCATATAATCATGAAAAATATCATCTTCCATCAGATGGTAAATTACATCCAAAGAGAGCGCTAAATCAGCGTGTAAATCATTCGAATCCTGTAAGAGATAAAACGATTTACTTGAATCCCCTGAAAACTTGACCCGGCAATTTGCAATAGCGGTTGGAGAAACATCAACACCTAAATATTCCGGATATTCTGAAAGCGAGAGCTGATTACCATCCCCTGAGCCAAATTCAATAACCGAATTTATACCATACTCTTTAACGAATTTATTTAAAATCTGAGCTTTAAAATCAGCAAGTCGGCCATAAGACCCACCGCCTGAATTTCCTAGCTTTCTATAGCGTTCGTCCCAATAACCTGCGCTTCGAAAAACTATTTTTTCCTTAATAACTGGATATCGCTTTAACAAATTAGCTAGTTGCCTATCATTACCTCCATTTTTTACATTGGTATGCCATAGAACAGTCCCATCCACCTTTCCCATAACACGCCTCTCATTTATATATTCAAACTGAAGAATAGGCTCATCAACAATTCGGGATGTATTTCCACTTAATATAGTATGTACCCAAAACCATAAATCATCAGCATCAGGTGCATCCTTCATGAAAATATTTTCATCAAATACCTTTTCATCAAATAGATCAGGCGGATAAAGGATTCCTCCCATCCCGGTGGGTAAATAATAAATACTTTTTTCTCCGCCCACACGGGCGGTTTCCCAATTCTTATAAAGTTCAATTTGCCCGTCAGATGTAAAGCGGATCCTATTGGCTCTATGACAGTGGGTTCCTTCCGGATTCCTTCTATGCGATTCTACAAGTTTTCCAAGCCAGTCAGGTGGGTAATAAACATCATCATCAGCTGTTACAATAATTTCATTTGGATAATTTTTGAGGGTAGGCAATAATTTTTTATACGACTTTATATCCTTTACCCAGCAAATCTTTATTCCTGACTTAATCAATCTGTTTAAATTTCCCGGTAACTCCTTTTCCCTTTCAGGAAACTCCACACTTGAAAGATTCAAAATAATTTCATCGGGTGAATATTCCTGCCTCATCAGGGTATAAAGCACCAGCTCTACTTCATGAATTCTTTCCGGAAAAGTAGTTAATGAAACAATGATTCTTGAACCCGGATCCCTGTTCGGCTTTTTTAAAATTACCTGCCCAAATAAAATTTCTGTTTCAATTCTTACTTTTCGAAAAAAAATACCCAAAGGCTTCCTGATCCGGGTTCTCTGAAAATGTTCTATTTTCTTAAATATAGCGTTCATCTTTATTACAAAATTTACCTTCCATAAATGATTTTGTTGCCGGCCTTAAAACCCTGCCTGTATTCCAATAATCATAAGTGAGCACTGTTAACTCTGCTGCGTTTTCAATATCATCGCAATGATTAACCGGATTGGTATCTCCATAGGTGGCAAATAGTCTTACCGCATATTGTCCTGCCCGCAACATTAACTTTGGGATTTTCAAATAAAAACTATTATCAGTACTTTGTTTTAAAATAAAACCCATTTCATCTGACATAAAGGCGAAAACCGTTACTCCATCCAAATCCTTAAAATCAATGGCAATTAAAATCTTTGATACTTTAAGATTTGAAAGGATTTCATAAGTTATTTTAAGTGTAAATGGTTCACCCGAATATATGGTGGAAATCAAAGAATCTTTTTCATTCAAAAATTCTATTCCGGAAAAAATAAACTTTCTATTTCCACTCCTATCTTTACGGTCCTTCAAATGAACCTGTTGATCATATTCGACCCGATGATATTGATTAATAACCTCTGTTACCAATCCTGAATTTTTAATACTTCCTCTTTCAATGAGTAAAGCTCTGCTACAAAGATTTTGTATGGAAGCCATGTTATGGCTTACAAACAAAACAGTACGCCCCTCCTGATTGCTGACATCCTGCATTTTTCCAATACATTTTTTCTGAAACTCGGCATCACCTACTGCCAGTACTTCATCCACAATCAGGATATCGGGTTCAAGATGTGCGGCTACCGCAAATCCCAACCGCACATGCATCCCGCTGCTGTAGCGTTTTACCGGGGTATCAAGGTAGCGTTCCACTCCGGAAAAATCTACAATCGCATCGAGTTTGCGGTCAATTTCCTTGCGGCGCATACCAAGGATTGCCCCGTTGAGGTAAATGTTTTCACGGCCAGTCAGCTCAGGATGCATTCCGGTGCCTACCTCAAGTAAACTTGCCACCCGACCCCGCAAAATGTATTCGCCGGTGGTAGGTGCCGTTATCCTGCTCAGGATCTTGAGCAGCGTACTTTTTCCCGCACCGTTGCGGCCAATAATGCCCAATACTTCTCCGGGCTGCACGGTAAAATCAATATCCCGCAAGGCCCAAACATAATCGCTGTTACCCTTTTGGCTCCGGTCGTTGGTTTCCCCAATCCGGAGGTAGGGATCTTCCTTCCCCCGCAACCGGTGCCACCACCGGTTGATATCGTGATTGAGGCTGCCTGTACCCACAGTACCTAACCGGTACTGCTTGGAAACTTGTTTAACTTCTATGATGGGTTTCATTGCTAAATATATTTCTTATCACTCTAACCAATGTAGTCAGCCCGACGGCAGGAGGAGTCCCAGTTGATTTGTAGGGGTATAAACAGGGTCGCTACTACAATTTCGTCCCTTCGCAGCCGAGACCCTTCCTTCGTCCCGGTGACGACTTATATTTAATTCCGACGCGTTGCAACCAAGATGCTTCCTGCGTCCCCATGACAACAGAGACGTCATCCTGACGTAGGAAGGGTCCCGGTTCTTTTGCAGGGGTGTAATAGGAGCGCTGTTTTAACTCCGACACTTCGCAGCCGGGATGCTTCCTGTCGTCAGCATGACGTGTCATTTTTAATTCAGACTTGTTGCAGACAGAATGCTTTCTTCGTCTGCGTGACGTCTTCTGCTGCTAATCTTTTTTAATGCGATATACTTCTTCCCAACCAACCCCTAAAATGAAATCGTTTAAAAAATTAAGACCCGGATTTAATGACTCAGCCAACAATAATTTCTTTTCTCTATTCCAACCTTTTATTTCCTTTTCTCTTGCAATACCAATAGTTGGATTACTATATTCCTCAAATGCAATACAATAATAGCAATTGTATCTTGCTGTAAATGACTTTCTGTTACCGGGTAATTGCACATCCTGATAATGCCTGATGATTCTTATTTTAAGGTTATTGGTAAACCCTATATATAAAACCATTCTGTTTCGACTCATTAGAAAGTAAACATAATAGGTTTCCATTTTGAAAGCATGATTATGAAATGTTCAGCCCAAACAATGCCGTCACCCTACGCAATGTCGTCACTCCGACGATAGGAGGAGTCTCGGTTCTTTTGCAGGGGTGTGGCAGGAATGCTATTTTAATTCCGACGATAGGATAGGAGGAGTCTCGGTTTTTTTGTAGGGGTGTAACAGGAGCACTGTTTCAACTCCGACACTTCGCAACCGAGATGCTTCATTACATTTTCGTCACTGCGCACCGAGATGCTTCCTGCGTCAGCATGACGTCTTCTTTTTAATTCCTGCCCGTCGCCTGTTTGCTATTAATCAAACTCTTACGGAGGGGCACCCCTCTCCATTTTGGAGAGGGGAAGGGGGTGAGGGCCCTCTTACACCGTATCCATAAACGTCCGTTCCACCCGGCTGAATAAAAGGCTGCCGAGCAAAAGCAGAACAACCGAAAAGGCGGCACTGTAACCGAGTCCAGACCAGGGGATGTCTCCCCCGAGCATGGCATTGCGAAAGGATTCCACCAGCGAAGCAAGCGGATTGTATTTTACAACCAATGGCAACCAACGGTATTTGCTGCCAAGGCCTTCGAGGGCACTCAGCGGATAGTTTACGGCACTCAGGTACATCAGCAATTGTACCCCGAAAGTGATCAGCACCGTCAGGTCGCGGTACTTGGTAGTGATGCTGCTGACCAATATCCCAAGCCCTAAACCCAGCATTGCCATCACGGCAAGTACAGGTATCATTAATAACCACCCGGCTTGTATCGGGAAACCTTCTCCGCGTAAGGCAAAGAAAGCCATCACCGAAAGCAGCAATAAAAACTGTATCCCAAATTGTATCAACTGACTGATGACCACACTGATGGGACTCACCAACCGCGGAAAATAGACTTTGCCAAATACATTGGCATTGGTGATAAAGGTGCTGCTTGTGGTGGTAAAACAGGCGGCAAAATAGTTCCAGATAATAATACCGCACATTTGAAACAGCACCGGGTTCAAACCATCGGTTCCTATTTTGGCCACCACATTGAACAGCAAAAAGCTGATGGCTGTGGTAAGGATGGGTTGGATAAAATGCCACATCGGACCAAGTACGGTTTGCTTGTACTTGGCAGTAAAATCGCGTTTTACAAACAACCACATCAGATCGCGGTAATGCCACAGATCCGCGAGGTAGGTTGCGCTTTTGCTTTTAGGGCCGATGTTTATTTCCATTTCATTTTTAGTTGCTTTTTGTTTAGGGTTTTTCCACGTTTATTATTTATTGTTTATTATTTATTGTTTAGTATTTGTTATTGGTTTATCGTTTTTCTTGTTTATGGTTTATTGTTAATCCTTGTTTATTATTTATTGTTTAGTATTTGTAATTAGTGTGGGGGTGATTGTTTGAGGTTGATTATTTGTTTTAGGTCTATCTTTTTACTTGTTTATGGTTTATTCTTGTTTATGGTTTATTGTTGGGTGAATGGTTATGGTTAATTGACAATTGTTAATGGCAAATGGATAATTTAGAAATTGGGGATTAAGTGGGGTCCCGGTTGAACCCAAACCCTACCCAAAGGTTGGTGTCCCACCGGCCTTCCCATCACACCCAAAACAATAAACCATAAACTATAAACCACAAACAAAAAATAATAAATTCCAAATTCCAACCAAAAACAAAAAACCACAAACAGAAACTACTCAATCAAAATTCCTACTTCTTATTCTGCCACTTGCTCAGGGTTTTTTTCCACCAGGAGGGTTGTACATCATAGTAATCGTCGGCACCATAGCTTGCATAGGTTTTTCGCCTGCGGCCATAATAGCCATACCCATAGCCATACCCGTAGCTTTTGCCGTAGCCATATCCGTAATAACCAAAGCGGGCTCCCATTTTCAGGTCGTTAACCACCATCCAGATGCGGGGTAGTTTGCGCTGCTGATAGACTTCGTCAATAAACTCCAATTGCCGCTTAAAGGTAAACCGGTGACGTACTACAAATAAAGTGGTATCCACATAAGGCGCCAAACTGAAGGTATCGCTCACCAATCCAACCGGAGCACTGTCGATAATGATGAAATCATAACGCGTTTTCATTTCTTCAAAAAAGAGTCGGTTGTTTTCGCCCAAAACCAGTTCCGCTGGATTGGGAGCCACTACCCCGCTCGGAAAAATATGCAGGTTCTCAAAATTGTTGAGCGGATACATCACTTCGTCAATCGTGGCCTGTCCAAGCAATATATTGGCAATGCCCTTTGTAGGTTTTTCGAACCCGAGGTTCCGCATGATGCGGGGACGCCGGAGGTCAAATTCGAGCAGGGCTACTTTCTTGCCCGAGAGTGCCAATACCGCAGCGAGGTTGACACTGATAAAACTTTTGCCTTCGCCCGAAACGGTACTTGATACCAGAATCGTTTGATAAGGCTGATTGCTCATAAAAAAACTCAGGTTGCTGCGCACGATCCGGAACTGTTCCGAAATGATGTTGCGGCTTTCATGAGCTACCACAAGGTTCTGATTGTCATCCACATGCCCGATCTCGCCAATGATCGGGGCCTTTGTTTTTTTCAGAATATCATCCCGGGTATAGAGTTTGTCGTTGAGCAGATCTTTGAGATATACAAAACCAATCGGCAGCAGCAAACCGAGCAGGATAGAAAACAACCGTATTTTACCTTCATCAGGCTCTATCGGTTTAATGTTGCCATCTGCAGGATTCAAAGTCTCATAGGCCGGGTCGGTGCTTGCACTTGTGATGCTGATCTCTTCTTTGCGTTGCAAAAGATAGAGGTACAGGTTTTCTTTTACTTTTTGTTGCCGTTCAATTTCAAGCAGCCGGCGCTGTTTTTCGGGGATCTTGCCGAGGCTGTTTCGGTAACTATTGGCACGGGCCTCAATATCGGCTATTTGCCGGTTCAAAGAAAAGCGGTATTGTTGGATGCGTTCCTGAATGCTTTTTTCCACATCATTAATCTGCTGATCGAGTTGTTTCAGGGGCAAACCACCGGGTGGCATTTGCCGGGCATCCTTTTCGCGCTGCAAACGCAGTTGATTGAAAAGCGATACGAGTTGTGTAATTTGAATATCCCGGATGCCAAGGGCGGAGGGCACCATTTCTCCTACCGGTTTGTCGGAACCCGCGTAGGTTTGCAATTGATCGAGCATCTCTTTTTCCCATTGCAATTGAATCAATTGGTTTTCACTTTCGGTGAGCCGGCCCGAGAAAAGTACGGCCTGCTGATCCACGCCTATGACATCATTGGCATCACGGTAAGCCTGCAGCCCGGATTCAATCTCCTGTAACTCGCGACTCAGCGAATCGAGCCGGTCTTCAATAAACTGAACGGTGATTTGAGAGGCGAGGTTTTTGGTTTCCACACTCGAAATAATGTATTCCCGAACGAGGGCATTGAGGATGGAGCGCCCCATATCGGCATTGTCGTTCTTTAAACGGAAGCTCAGGATGGTGGTGTTGGGGTCTTCCACAAAGATCGACATGTCCCTGAGGATCTCTGCGGCCCGCACCATTGGAGGCGACCATGCAGCAATAAATTTAGCATCCGAAAGCACGACCTCTTCCCTTGGGGTTTTGGGGATGAGCTTGAAAGTACTCCCCCCGATATTGATCTCATCATCCCAACTCATGATCAGTTCCTTATCGTCCTTCATTACCATGGAATAGCCTTTGGGGGAAATCTTCGTAAATTTAACCCGGTAAGTGCTGTTGCTGTCTATGATATTTATGGGTTTCAGATTATATGACAACCGATCGAAAATATTGGAGGTTTTCAGATTGCCTTCTATAAAATACTGAATGTGAAAATTGTTTTTGGCAACCGCACGGCTTACGATCTTCAGGTTCCGGAGCTTCGAGATCTCGTTGCTCATGTTGATATCGCGGGGACCATAAAGCGCTCTTTCCACAATATCGCCCTGCGCGCCGTAAACCGGGTTGCGTTCCCCGCTTTTTACAAGCATCTGCACTTTGCTTTCGTATACCGGAGTAGTATAGCGCAGGTAAGCGATGCCTCCGGCAATACACAAAGCAAGCGACAAAATGAAAACGGGCAGATAGGCAAGATATTTGAAAAGAATATCCGCCGGGCTAAACCGTCCCTGTTCGTCCCCGGTGGGTGTATATTCGGATGGAATCATGAAATTTTGGTAATTTTCAAATAGAGGTTAGCGCAATAAAGCGATGATGAGTGTACCGAAAGCCAGGATACTCGTAATGATGGCGGTATACACCGGCAGATCTCTGAAAAAGGGCGAATTCTGCCTTTGATACTGTATCAACCGGGTATTATTGGGCAGCACGTATACAATATCGTTTTGCTGCAACTGATAAAAAGGAGAAGCAAAAATGCGGGCATCGTTGATGTTGAGCCGGTGGTATTCGCGTTTCCCGTCGGGGAGTTCGCGGATCAGCAGGATATTTTCCCTTTGTGCGAGATCGGTTAAGCCGCCTGCCTGCCCGATCGCATCCACAATTGTCGCCCGTTCATTTTGAAAGGTTTGCCAGCCTGCCAAACGTACTTCACCCATCAGCAGTACCCTGAAATTGATAAACCGGATATTCATGACCGGGTTTTTCACATAAGGTTCAAGCCGCAAGGCAAGCGTATCCGTAAATTGACGTTTGGTTAAGCCTGCCGCAGGCACTTTGCCAATAATGGGAAAGGTGATGCTGCCATCGTAATCTACCAGATACCCGATAAGCCCGGCAGCAGCTCCCCCACCGGCACCTCCCCCGCCCTGTGCGCCCATATTTAGCAGGTTAAACACCTCGGTTTGTTCCTGATTGAGGCTACCACTACTGATATTCACGTTCAGGATATCATTGACCTTCAAACGCGGTTCTTCGAGCTTTTTTACCAGCGAATTGAGCGTATCGAGGTTTTGTTCAAAATACCGGAAATCAGAGATTGTTTGTTGGGCAGGTTTACACCCGGCACCAAGCAGCCATACTCCAAGCAAAAACAAGATGTATTTCAATTTGAATAGATTTCAATGGTTTGTTTCAGGGATCTGCCGGGTTTTAGATTCTGTGGTAATCCCTGCAGCCTCCTCTTAGATTATTCTTTCGAGAATCGATTTTTCAACTACGGCGATCAACCGGAATCCGATCGATTCGATCAGAATTTCCACGGTTTTGTTGTTTATCCTGATTGCAGTTGCTTCATTATTCATCAATAAACCACTCAGTACCCGCAGTTTGCTTCCCCGTACAATCGGTTCTTTCAGTTTTTCGGCAATCACAAATTGATGTTCGCCCATAAACAAGCGGATTGCTTCAATTTCCTCATCGCGTATTACTGCGGGCTTGCCAAGCCAATAAACATAATTGACTATCCCGGGGGTTTGTCTCACGTCGTGGAGCTCCTTGTCGCTGATACGTACAAAAACATAACTTTTAAAAAGGGGTTCCTCTATTTTCTTTACCCGGTCGGTCCATTTACGGAGTACGAGATTCAACGGACAGTAGCTTTCCACTCCGGAATCTATCAGCAACCGATGAACTTTCTTTTCCCACCGGGGCTGTGTATAAACTGCTAACCATTTTTTTTGACTCATAAACCATGTTTAAGTTTGCTATCGTTTAGGTGATTTCTTCTTTAAAACCAGACAAATATCCTTCATTTTGGTGGATAAATAAAACCGGCTTTTTTGTTGACCGGGCATGGCAAAGCCACCCTCAGTCCCATCCTGTTTTTTTTCAGAATGCCCTGAAACCCTTGATTTCCTTATATAAAATAAGGTATTGACACCGGTTTGGCACCGGCACAATACCTTTCACATCAAAGTACCCGCTTTAAGAAACATAACCCATCTTTCCACCCCAATTCTTGCTGCTTCCATTTTCTCGAACTCCTGTCAGATTTCTCTAAACGTTCTGTACCTAAATTGCTTTTAAAAAGAAAATATCTAGTGGTAAAAATAGTAGGTTTTTAACATTGTGCCATCAAACCTTTCATCTTTCATGGAAACTTATTAAACGATACTACATTTTTGGGTACACACAGGCACTTTCTGAGAACAAATCGGGACCCTATTTATGTGACTGGGGATTGGGAAGCCTCACCCCCTTCCCCTGCCTATTGGCAGGTAAACCTCTCCACAAGGATTATAAGGTATTAGAGATTGGTTAATCAGGTATTGGGCCGGGAGCCTGTCTGTACCCAAACCCTAAAGGTTGGTGTCTCCGCCGACATTCCCCCTTACACCCAAGGCACTCCGGCAGTGTCGTCATCCCGACCAATGTTGTCACCGGGACGAAGGAAGGATCCCGGCTTTTTTGCAGGGGTGGGATGGGTAATCAGGGATTGGTTAATTGGGGATTAGAAGGAGTAAAGGTTGACCCCACACCCACCCTGAATGTTGGTGTTTCCTCCGACCTTCCCCGCACAACCGGATCCCCCTGACAGGAACGGTCACCGGGAATAAGGCCGCTTCAGCTTTCATCCATCATAACCGAAGACCGGGCTAAATCCCCTCTTGGGAGGCCTGCCTGCCGGTAGGCAGGGGCAGGCCGGAGGAGTTAATAAGTAGTAAAGATTTATAATGCGGCCGGGGTGGGTGGTACTCCGGCAAACCCACCCTAAAGGTTGGTGTCTCCGCCGACCTTCCCCCTCACACCTAAGGCACTCCGGCCAATGTTGTCACCGGGACAAAGGAAGGGCCCCAGTTCTTTTGTAGGAGTGTAACTGGAACCCTGTTAAAATTCCGACACTTCGCAACCAAGATGCTTCCTGCGTCAGCATGACGTCTTCTATTTAATTATGACACTTCGCAACCAGGATGCTTCCTGCGTCCCCTTGACGTCTTCTTTTTAATTCTGACGCTTCGCTGCCATAAAAACCACCAGAAAAAACAGGGAATCCAAAGCAAATTCCAAAAAATCGAAAAAAAATTTTCCAATATCTAATCCACACCTATATTTGCAGCCCCAAAGGGATAAACGTCCAAAAGTTTTTACCGCAGGGGAGCCGGTTTACCGAAGACCGGTTTACAACAAATGATGGTGCGGTAGCTCAGTCGGTAGAGCAAAGGACTGAAAATCCTTGTGTCGCCGGTTCGATTCCGGCCCACACCACCAAAAAGACCCACTTTTCAGTGGGTCTTTTTTTATTCTATGCATTACGTATATATTTTATACAGTACAAGTATTGATCACTACTACGTTGGTGAATCTGAGGATTATAAAGTTCGGTTAAACCAACACAACACCGGATTTTTCAAAACTTCAAGTACAAAAAATGCAGAGGACTGGGTTCTGAAGTTATTGTTACTATTAGGAAACAGAGCCGAAGGTCGTAAAGTTGAGAAGTACATCAAATCAATGAAATCGCGTAGGTTTTTGGAAAGATTAATCGGTGAATTTGAATTTCGAGAGCAGTTCAAGCACCTTGTAAAAGAAAAATTTAATATTATTATTTCTTTTAGTTGAAAATCCTTGTGTCGCCGCCCCGAAGATCCGAAGCTTCGGATCGGGGCGATTCCGGCCCTACCGATCCGAAGCTTCGGAAATTCGGTACCACCACTTCAAAAGGATTCACAGCAATGTGGATCCTTTTTTATTTGCATCATTGTAATATTATAATGCAACAGGATTTCAGCAGTTAATCAAAGACGCTTTATATGAAATCCCCACGTCCGAACCTTCGGACCGGGTGCACACCCAACATTCATGTGTACTGAGAATTCCAACCCGGATAAGCCGGGATTAAAACGTGACAAAATTAAAATACCACCGAAGGTGGTTAAACTAAAAATATACACATGAATTACTGTTACTTTTGTTTCCAATTTTAAGCATACATATGACATTTGAAGAACTCATAAAAAATCATTCGGCCGATTTAATTGAAAAATTCATAACCGAAGTATTGTCGGAGGAATTTCTTGAAATAAAGTTTGATTATTTTGAACAGGATCAATGGTCTGTCAT
>JBGSNV010000206.1:0-7183 GCA_041739485.1 Chitinophagaceae bacterium | reverse complement strand
GGGATTGATATATTATTGGAGGCTGTAGCAAAGGTACCTGAGGTTACTGAACTGATCTTTGGAGGTACGGGGAATCCTGAATATGAAGATTGGATGCGCAATGAGATCCGAAGACTGGGTATCACGCATAAAGTAACTTTTGCCGGTTGGATCAATGACAATCAGAAAGAGAATTTCTTTAAAAAAATCCATGTATTCATTTTACCCTCCTATAATGAAAATTTTGCCAACGTCGTGGCTGAATCCTGGAGTATGGCCAAGCCTGCTATCTTGAGCAGTGGGGTTGGGTTGCAAAAATTTTTACAGAATTACCGGGCTGGCTGGACCTGCGAATCGAATATTGAGTCGGTAGCGGCTTCTATCCGTCAGGCATGGGCCGATCGGGAACAATGGCCCGTTATGGGTCAGGCAGCCTTGCAGCTTGTACGACAGGAGTTGAACGGGCCAAATCTGGTACAGGCCTATATGGCTATGTACGAACAAAAAGCCTTCAGCAAGGAAGAGTTGCCAAAGTTCAATCCTATTCCGGATAAAGAATATATATTAGGGCTGAATGCCTATCATTCCGATGCTTCTGCTGCCTTGTATTGCAATGGGGTTTTAATTGCGGCTTCGGAGGAAGAGCGTTTTAACCGGGTGAAACACTGGGCAGGTTTCCCAAATCTGGCAGTAGCTTTTTGCTTAAATCAGGCAGGAATTACCATACATGATGTAGCCACGATTGCCATTGCAAGGGATCCGCGTGCCAAATGGGATAAAAAAGTACGGTACCTCGCTAATAATCCAAGGGCCATTTCTTTTGCTTTAAGAGGCCGTTTGTCCAATGCTTCGGCTTCTCAAACCATTGCCGAAGAATTGAGCAATCAATATATGGTGAGCAGGGAACTTATTTCCCAAAAGGTTACCTATATTGAACATCACAGAAGCCATTTGGCAAGTAGCTTTTTTGCCAGTCCTTTTGAAGAAGCAGTGGTTTTGAGTGTAGACGGGTCCGGGGATTTCTCTACCTGTATGATGGGTATTGGCCGGGGCAATAAAATTGAAGTAGTGCAAAGCATCGACTTTCCGCATTCACTCGGTATTTTCTATACCACTTTCACCCAAATGCTGGGGTTCAATAGTTACGGGGACGAATACAAGGTCATGGGATTGGCGGCTTATGGCGTGCCCCGTTTGACCAAAAAAATGGGAGATATCCTCATTTTGCAGACCGATGGTACTTTTAAACTCGATCTGAGTTGGTTCCGCAACGGATCGGAAGGATATGTGTATTACAGTACCAAGCAACAACCCATGTTGCCCGATTTGTTTACCCAAAAAATGATTGATCGTTTTGGTCTCCCAAGAGCTAAAAACGAACCAATTAATCAATACCATAAAGACCTTGCAGCTTCGGTACAGCATATGGCCGAGCGTTGCATCTTTCATATGCTTGAGCATCTGCACCGTACTACCGGTATCAAAAATGTATGCCTTGCAGGGGGCGTGGCGCAGAACTCTGTTGCCAATGGAAAAATAACGATGCAAACGCCTTTCGAACGGGTGTATATTCCACCGGCAGGACATGATGCCGGATTGGCACTCGGCGCTGCGCTTTGGGTGCACCATCAAATAGGCGGTGGAAAACGTTCAGAACCGCTGATGACCGCCTTTACCGGTGCCGGATTTACCAATGAGCAGGTTTTAAAAACGATTGAGGGCCATCCGGTCAATAGCGTACAAATCGATGATTTTGATGCGCTTTGCCATAAAGTTGCCAGCGTGATAGAGGCCGGCGGCGTAGTGGGATGGTTCCGCGGCCGGGCTGAATTTGGTCCAAGGGCGCTTGGAAACCGGTCTATTCTTGCCGACCCCAGACGAGATGATGCCAAAGACCTGCTGAACCGGAAAATCAAACGCCGCGAAAGTTTCCGGCCTTTTGCACCGGCAGTACTCGAAGAGTATTCCGGGGATTATTTTGCAGTAAACGATGCCACCCCTTTTATGGAAAAAGTATTCCCGATCCGTAAAGAAAAACAGGCCGAAATACCCGCTGTTACCCATGTGGATGGAACCGGACGCATTCAAACCGTTTCCAAAACCCTGCATCCGGATTTTTATAAACTCATTGATGCGTTCCGCAAAAGAACCGGGGTACCGATCCTTTTGAATACAAGTTTCAATGAAAACGAACCCATTGTAAACACCCCTGCAGAAGCGCTTGATTGTTTCCTCCGCACCAAAATGGATCTCCTCGTGATGCAGGATATCGTGGTTTCGAGAGATTAACTTCCCCGGACCTTTTTTTTCTAAAAAATGGCACTCAGTACTTCAAGACTTTGCATTCTGCCAAACCCGTCAATATGTAGCGTGAAATAGGTTTCTACGGCTTCGAGCAACTCCCGTCTTTGTTCCCGGTTCATTTTTATACGGTAAAGCGTGACCGGATGTCCGGTTTGTAACAGCTCATGAGCAAGTTGTGCAGCCTTGCCCGAAATGGAGTCGTTGTGTTGGGGCATTTCATCGGTAAACCGGCCTTCGCGCAGATCAAGTATATGCTGCACAGCCGAATATTGACCTTCGGGTCTGAATCCGAGTTCATCGGCAAGCGAGAGCGCAAAATGCAGGGGAAGGTTGGCTACAACCGAAGGTTCCGCTTCATCAAGCAGCAGCAGGTATTGCTCAGCCATCAAAAAAAGCACCTTGTTGGGTTCCGTTTGCCGGATACATTTTCCAAGCATTTCAATCATATAAATAGCTACACCATGATGTACCACACTACTGAATACTTTTTGGTACACTTTGTTCCAACGCATTTCGCGGATATATTGCAGGTTTTTTTCTTCCTGATGGTAAGCCACCAAATCGAGGAGGGCACCTGGTTGCAGATAGGGCCGTAAGCTTTGCCCTTTTTTACCCGTACTTCTTGCCCCTTTTACCAAATAACTCTGCAACCCGAATGCTTCGGTAAAAGCCTGTACAATCAGACTTGTTTCACCGAAATTGACGGTTTTTAATACGATAGCTTTTGTTTGGTGTAACATGAGAACGGAAAAACAATAAGCAGGGTAAATCCAATTAAATCCATTAAAATTGTGTCTTTCAAGCGGGATACTGCTTTACCGGAAACGGGAGGGATTTCCTGTTTGTTCATGCAAAGATGTTTATTCCCGATCAGCCTATGATAAATTTTAACAATCCATCACTGGAAAACCCGGATAATGCCCCGATCGGGATTTTTGACAGCGGTTATGGGGGACTGACCGTTTTCCGGGAAATAGAAGCGCTGTTGCCGCAATATGATTATCTATATCTCGGCGACAATGCCAGGGCACCTTATGGTCCACGCAGTTTTGAAACGGTTTACGCCTATACGCTGCAAGCGGTAGAATGGTTTTTTAAACAGGGTTGCCCCCTTGTGATTCTTGCTTGTAATACGGCAAGTGCTAAAGCCTTAAGGAGTATTCAGCAAAACGATTTACCCAAAAGCTCCGATTCAACCCGTCGGGTACTTGGAGTGATCCGCCCTACGGCTGAAGTGATTGGGGGTTACACCAAAACAGGAAAGATTGGTGTGTTGGGTACTTCGGGCACTGTAAAATCGCAATCCTATCCGATTGAAATCGGCAAGTATTGGCCGGGTCTTTTGGTATATCAGCAGGCCTGCCCGCTTTGGGTACCGTTGATAGAAAACAGGGAGCACACCGGCCCCGGAGCCGATTACTTTGTAAAAGCCGGTCTTGAGGCGCTGATGCAGCAGGCCGAAGCTATTGATGTGCTGCTGCTTGGCTGTACACACTATCCCTTGCTGCTTCCTAAGATCCGGCAGTTTCTCCCCGAATCGGTTCAGGTGATTGCTCAGGGTGGTATTGTAGCAACTAGTTTACAGGATTATCTGATGCGTCATCCCCAAATGGCCAGCAGGATCAGTATAAAAGGAAACCGTGCCTTTTATACAACAGATAGCCCCGAAGATTTTGAACAACATGCCACTACCTTTCTCGGTCGCCCTATTCAGGCATTTCCGGTGCATTTATAATTTTTTAATACCGTTATGACACCAAAAAATATTCAGGGGCTCCAACGCCTTTTGCTCGAAGTTGAAAAACAAATCCCCGGTTTTGACCGGAGTCGGCCGGGGGTATCTGCCGGATCAATTGGTTGGCATCTCGACCACCTGATGCTGACAGTGGAACTCACCCTTTTAAAGATGACAGAATCCTCTCCGGAAGCTTATCGGCGGGAGTATGGGTTCTGGAGAGCCGTATGCATTGGATTGGGTTGGTTGCCAAGAGGGCGGGCCAAAGCCCCTAAAATCGTGACGCCGGTTTCCCTCAAGGAGGCTTCGGCCTTAGAGGAACAACTCAGCCAGGTTCGGGAGCAACTTCAAAAAGCAGCACTCCTCCATCCAAAGCAATACATGCAGCACCCTTTTTTCGGAAAGTTGAAAAGGGATACTGCATTTCGTTTCCTGGAAATTCATACCCGCCATCACCTGCAGATCATTAAAGAAATCAACGCATCCTGATTAAGAAGAATCCGGATTTAGAATCCGATTTTCATAGCTGGCAAAAGGAATGCAGGTATCGGGATGGTTTATCCCCATACCGAAGGCTAAACCATCCCGAAATCTTTACTTTGCAATCCTATGGCTTCATCTGCAGATTTGTTTTTTCAATACCGGGAATTGGGGTCTTTTTTGCCACAATCTTCCACGCTGAAACTATTGCGCAGCGGACATGCGGCCATGAGCATCAGTTTTTTGTACAAGATGTTCCGGCAGCCCAATGTGGTTTCTGTACCGCTTGATACGCTTACCCATAAACTTGCCGATTATCTGGCACATATCGGGTTCATCGAAGAGGATCCCGAGGAGCAATTACCGGGTTTTCTAGGGGCCGATTACCACGAAAGAGCTGCTACTTACCTCAAACGCTGGGCCGAGGAAGACAACCGGTATCTCTTTATCAACCTCGACGATAAAACGCATGAGCCATTTGCTACGCTTTCGCGGCATACCGAAAAAGTGTTTCAGGTACTCGAGATGCTGCGGGAAAAAGAGTTTGTGGGTACAGAAAGCAAATTGCTCGACCTGTTTGGAAAAGTGCAGGAACTGGTACAACGCACCAACAGCGACCCACAGGAAAGAATCCGTGAATTGCAGCTACGTAAACGGAAGATAGAAGAGGAAATCAAACAGATTAGAAATTCGGGAGAGGTGCCGGTGTACGAGCCTTGGCAGGTAAAAAGCCGATGGGCCGATATCGAAAGGCTTGCCGGCGAATTGACCGGCGATTTCCGTGAAGTAGAAGAAAATTTTAAGGAGATTTATAAAACCATCAGCCACCGGCATGCAGATGCGACCTTAAGCAAGGGGCAATTGCTCCGACTTACTTTTGATGCCCTTGAGGAGTTGCGGAGCAACGATCAGGGAAGCAGTTTTTATGCCTTCTGGGAGTTTTTAATGGATGATGCCAAGCAGCAGGAAATGCACGATATGCTGCATCAGTTGTACGACCTGCTCGATAAAACCAATGTGGAATATCCCAACCGGCAATTGTTACAATTGAAATACATTTTGCACAGCGCCGGTATCAAAGTATTGCAAACCAATGAATTATTGGGTTATAAGCTGAGCCGGATTGTGGTGGAAAAACAAAAGGGTGACCGTCGCAAAACCCGGGAGACAGTGAACCGGATTTTACAGCATGCCATACAGCAAAGCGAAAAATCTACTAAAAACGAAGTACAAATTTTTGTAGAGGAAAAGCCCGATGTGTACCTGCCTATGGAACGCAAACTAGGAGATAAGCCGGCTGAAAATCAATTCACGAAAGCACCGAATAAAGCGCTGCTCAATCTGGAGCAATTGACTGGTTTGCACAAACTGATGGATGATGGCAGCATTGATAAATCAGACCTCAAAAAAAATATCCTTCAGTTGGTGAAAAAGCAGAAACAGGTTGCTTTATCAGAAGTACTACAGCATCATCCGTGTACAAGAGGGTTGGCAGAATTACTTGCCTATATTGGGTTGGCCATGCAAATGCCCCGAACGGCTATCAGCAAGACGAGTACAGAAGACCTGCTGTTTGATTCCGAAGGACAAAAATATTTAGAAGTACCACAGATTATTTTTACAGGGGGATCTGCAGGATAAATTGGAGCTGGCATTTAGAAACAAATAATCAGGGAATACCTTGTTTTAAATAAAAGGAACAAAAATCATGAATACGCTTTTCAGTGAAACGGCTGCCACCGGAGCCGGTTATTTACCCGCACAGCAAAAAGTACAGCCCTGGGCAAGAACGGCTGCCCGTTTGCTTAAAGGTGTGCTGCACGACGATGAAGATGAAATGTGGCAAAAGCTTGTGATTTATAAAATCGAGTTGATTGAATGGTTTGCACAAATCGGGGTGGAATTGCTGATTGATCAGCGGGATGGGTTTGCCTACCTGCGGCAAATTGAACTAGACGACAAGGGTACCACCGTTGGGTTGGTTCAACGCCGGCCATTGAGCTACGAGGTAACCCTGCTTTGTGTGATCCTGCGCAAAATGCTCGATGAATTTGAGCTGAACGATACAAGCAGCCGAAACCTCTACATCACCCGAAAACTGTTGCGGGTAGAACTCGAATCTTTCTTCAAGGAAAAGGCCAACCGCATGAAACTGATCCGGGAACTCAACCGCTACATCGAGGAAGTGGTAGAACTTGGCTACCTGAAAAAAGTACGCAGCGATAGCAGCAATGCCGAGGAAGATAGTTTTGAAGTAAGGCGGATTTTAAAGGCCCGTTTTGATGATGATACCCTGCAATATTTTTTACAGCAATTGGAATCTTCTAATACGATGAATGAATCATAAATTATATTCTGCATATGAACACTGAAATGATTGCAAACATAAAAGCCCTGTTGGGCGAAATATATAAAAATGGCGAAGTAAGCAGCAGTCAGGTAAAAACTTTACTTGAACAAACTGAGATGGACATGCTTAGTTATGGTCCGGATACTTTTGAGGTGCTGGTAAATCAGGCAGAAAAAGATATTGAAATACGGCTCGAAGTAAGAGACTCTATCCTGCTATTCAGGAAAAATGGTAAGCCGGCAAAACTATCCTTGATAGAGTGTGGCGTAGCCGAATATATTTGTGATGCTTTACAAAAACTTCCTGTCGGAGATGTAGCAGAGGGACGGGCATAC
>JBGSNV010000205.1:0-5095 GCA_041739485.1 Chitinophagaceae bacterium | reverse complement strand
AACTGTCTTGCGCTTACCTTTTCTTGTACGACTGTTGGTACGGGTACGCTGACCACGAACGGGCAATCCTTTACGGTGACGGAGTCCACGGTAACAAGCGATATCAAGTAAACGCTTGATATTCATAGATACCTCACTTCTCAAAGCACCTTCAACTTTGATCTCTTCGGTGATGATGGCACGAATAGAATTCAATTCTTCATCGTTCCACTGATTCACTTTTTTGTTTACGTCAATTCCTGCTTTTTCAAGAATGAATTTCGCAGTGCTTGGACCAATACCATAAATGTAGGTAAGGCCAATCTCTCCGCGCTTATTTTTTGGAAGGTCAATGCCGGCAATACGAGCCATAATCTATTGTAGATTTGAATTTTAAAATAGGTAATTATCCCTGACGCTGCTTGTATCGGGGATTCTTTTTGTTAATAATGTACAGCTTGCCTTTACGACGTACAATTTTGCAGTCGACGCTACGCTTTTTTACTGATGCTCGAACTCTCATGATAAAATACAAATTTTTGTTTCCAGTCGACCGGTTTTCCGGTTACCGGTAAGCGGTAACATAATTTTTTTTACTTATACCTGAAAATGATCCTTCCTCTCGTCAGATCATAGGGACTCATCTCCACCCCTACCTTATCTCCGGGTAAAATACGGATGTAGTGCATCCTCATTTTACCAGAAATGGTAGCCAGTATTTCGTGCCCATTTTCAAGCCGCACTCTAAACATTGCGTTGGAAAGTGCATCAACGATTACTCCGTCTTGTTTGATTAAATTTTGCTTCGACATACTGTTTTTGGGAGCGCAAAGATAGTGGTATCCTCTCAATTTGTAAAAATAATCGGAGAATATTTTACTTAATTCCGGGGGAATTGTGGAAAACTACTCCTTTTCTGGCTGCAAATGTAGGGTAAATAGCATTAAAACAGCTTTTCTGAGCAAAATATGGGAGCATCCTACCGACCAAAAAGATTGACCGGCAACACGATTTCAAACAATCCGGTACGCCCCGGACTCCTCAAATCGGTATTCAATAGGTAGCTATACCGGATGCCCAATGAAAGGGGCTGTACATTCCAGAACCGCATATCGAAAAACAATTCGCTGCCTACCGTTGCAAAAGGAGTGATGTTTCCGGTGCGCAGGCTTTTACCCCAGGTATGGTCGAAAAATACATTGCTACGGATTCGTCTAAAATAGACCATATTTCCAAAACCCCAATCTGGGTAGGCAACCGGAAAATGATAATTGGCACCAAATCGCCACATCCTTGGGAAGTTCAAACTATTGTAACCTCTTGCAAACGGGAAAGAATTATCAAACAGATATTGAAGCATAGTATCCCTTGCCTGATAGGCGGCAGTAAGCACCAGATTGTGGTTTTTATGCAAACCCGGCAAATACAAAGCCCCAGACAAAAGCAACTGATTCGCCTTTTGTTTAGAAATAATAGTTCGGTAATCCGCAATCAGGGTTTGACCAAAGCGAGGATAGATCTGCTGAACTGCCCGCTGGGTTTGGGCCACATAAACCAATCGGCTATTACTTGAAATAAACTCCTGATTGACCAGTAATGACTTGGCCAAACCCTGCCAATATTGCTTTTCAATATTTAAAGAGGTTGACAAAGAGAGATTTCGCCCATATTTGCCCCCTGTCAGGTTGAGTGGCAATAAAAGTCCAACACCCAGTTCGCTTTCGTTCAGGTTCAAAGTGGTATCCTTATTCAATAAAATACTTCGGCCAAAAGTGGCATTACCATTCACGAATGGCATCAGATAGGTATCCCCGAATAACAAACGCATACCGGCCTGATGGCTTGTTTCGTTGACATTATAATTATAACTCAGTTCAGAACTCAGGGTTGCCAATACATTTTCACCATAGATGGTAAACGTATAATCGGGTTCGTTGAGCTCGGGGATCCAGCTGTGAAAATTGAAGATCCGCTTGCTTTTCCTGAATATCTCAACAGGAAATGAATCTACAACGATATTGGAAAGGTCGACTGAACGGGCAAGGGTTTGGGGTACATACAAATCAGGCAGTGCATCTGTTGCAAGTGCATTATTTGGCAAAAACTCAGATGCCGGCCAGCGACCCAGCCGGAATCCACCTACTGTAAATACAGACCCTTCGAAATGCCCCTTATTCAGAAAACCCTGATAGATACCGGTTCCATAATCCTCCGAAGCAACCAAAGTGCGATCGCTAATACGCAGAGCCCTTAAGCCATCACTTCCATTGGCCGAGTGTGAAAAAACAAGCGTATCGCCCTGCACCACCGGAAAGCCCACCAACCGGGATGCCGGTTTCAACAACCAGTTTGTGCTTCCGGTAACCGTATTCCAAAGCAGCCAGCCCATATTTCCCGAAGGCTCACGGGCTGCCACCACTACCCGTTCTCCATCACTCAACCACTTGGGATGGCTGAAAAACAGGTTAGAGCCGGGAAGCAGCACTTCGAGCAATTGGCCGCTTGTATCTAAAACATGGAGTAAGGAAGGCTTACCAGGCATTACTTCCACGGCTACTACCTTATCGCTTTGCAGAGATATATCGGGTGAAAAATACCGTGAATTTGTAGATATGGTATTTCGTTTCCCGGTGGTAATATCCAGGATACGAATAACACCATACTCCCGATTTGCCCACCGGGGATCAGGTTGATAGGCCGCATAAATGATCTTTTGATTGTTGTATCCAAAATAATCATCAATACTAATATCCTTTACTGCAATCTTTGTTTCGGCTCCGCTTTCCGCTCTTATTACAAAAGCGGGAATATCCCTGAAACTACTTTTTAAAGTAACGATACCGCCATCTTCATAAGGATATGCATATTGATAATCCACCACATTTCGTGGCTGATTGGCAGTAATCCATTCCGGTTCACGAAATTTTTGCTGATGCCATTGTTCTTCAAACCGGGAAAGCGCATTTTTTACAAACTCCTGATACTCTACCCCGGTATATCTTTTTACGGCTTTCTGCATGGGGTAAAACAAACCCCGGAAACTTGCTGCGTCATGTGCAATATTGCGCCAGATGGTATCCCCGTATTGTTCTCTGCCATGGGCAATCAACAAATATCCCAGATCGTAGTGATTGGGGATATAGTCTTTAAAAGAGCCATTGCGCAATTTCATCCAGGAGTAGTTTTTCCCTTCGGCATCCAAACTGCGGTAAGCATTGAAAAAATAGGGCAACCGGCCTCTCCCCTGCTTCGAATGAATGGTTTCATTCCAAACGGCATCTCCTTCCCAAAACCAGTCGGGTATCGCCATGTTGTTGGCAATGGCCCGGCCGTATTGACCACCTAGCAAGGTTCCTACCTTGCTCAGGCCTACATTAAAATTGCTGAACTGCTGTACGTGGCGAAACTCATGGATGGTTAATTGATCTGCCCAACCATTGGCTCCAAGGAAAAAAGGATTTTGGGGAGGTGTCATGTACATCTCACTTCGATATGGCCCCAATCCCACATAGGCATTGGAAACAGTATTCTCACTCTGAATAATTACGTCAATTTTTTGAAGATAGGGCCCAATAGTTGCCCGGTGGTTTTTGGCAAGGGCTTCTGCTATGGTAGCCACCCGCTGAGCTAAACTATCCTGTCCATTGGGAAAAATGATCCTTGCTGCCGGATTATTGATCTGATGCCACTTGATAGATCCCCGATTCACTCCAATATCCTGTGCTGTAAGCACTTGTAAACCTGCAAAAATGAAAATGAAACTAAAAATAATTTTTCTCATAGCTATGACCCTATTTCCTGCATATATACTGTCAATCTCAGCGTCTGGTTCAGTTTTTTTGTTTAAAAAGCCTGGACGAATCCTGTTGGAATGGATTTAATTAAAACCAAAATTGCTTTAAATGCGATAAGTAGTTTTTACATTCATTCCCCATGAAATAACGCTTAAGCATCCCTTTAAATTATGGAGTTGCAGGCTGGTTTCAGGTAAAAAAACGAGATTTTTTCACGAATAAGAGTCATTGTGGTATAAATTGGGGAAAATAGGGCATTATTTGGCCCGCAAAGGATAAGTAGCCCTCCGCGTATGCATTCAGACTTCTTTTAGTAATCAAGGATACCCCTTAAAAACGATGCAGATTTAAGCGAAGCTTATTCAGCCCAACTCATCACATACCCCTCATTTTCTATTTCCAATGCTTGCTTGGTAAGCTGAAGGGGATGGAAGGTATCAACCATGACCGCTAATTCTTTAGTTTCTCGGGCTCCGATTGATTTTTCTACTGTTCCGGGATGCGGACCATGGGGAATGCCCGCCGGATGAAGAGTAATCATTCCCCGGGTCACATTTTTACGACTCATAAAATCTCCATCCACATAATACAATACTTCATCACTGTCGATATTGCTATGATTATAAGGAGCAGGTATAGATTGCGGGTGGTAGTCATACAGCCTTGGAACAAAAGAGCAGATTACAAAATTATGGGCATCAAAAGTTTGATGAACAGGCGGGGGCTGATGCACTCTGCCGGTGATGGGTTCAAAATCATGAATACTTAAAGCGTATGGATAGCAACAACCATCCCACCCAACTACATCAAATGGATGATGGCCGTAATGCAACCCATATTGGACAGATTTCTTTTTTACCTGAAGCAAAAAATCACCCTTTTCGTCAATGGTTTCAAGATCGACAGGCGGGCGGATATCGCGTTCGCAATACGGACTGTGTTCGAGCAACTGCCCGTGTTTACTCATATACCTTTTCGGAGGCACTACAGGACTGAAAGATTCAATGATCAAAAGCCGGTTCTTCGACCCTTCAAATTCAATCTGGTAAATTGTTCCTCTTGGAATGACTACATAATCCCCATAGTCGAATGGGACCTTGCCGTATTGCGTCTTAAGCACACCCTTGCCTTCATGGATAAACAAAACTTCGTCAGCATCGGCATTTTTAAAAAAATAGTCTTTCATGCCCTCTTGTGGAGCGGCTAAACTGATATGTACATCGTTATTGACCAAAACAGGTATGCGGCTCTGAAGATAATCGGCAACCGGTTTTACCTGAAATCCTTCAAAACAACGATGCTTCAACATCCGCTCTTCGGCC
>JBGSNV010000193.1:0-2210 GCA_041739485.1 Chitinophagaceae bacterium | reverse complement strand
GACCTTACCGTTGATGAAGCCGCCTTGCTTGTGGGCATATTAAAAGCAAATACCACCTACAACCCAAGGTTACATCCGGAAGCATCAAAGAACCGTCGGAATGTAGTAATTGAGCAAATGGTTCGGAATAATTTTGTTAGTGTAGCAGAAGCTCAAAAATTAAAATCCAAGCCCATCGGCATTAAATACAAAAGAATTGAGTACAGCGATGGTGTTGCTCCTTATTTCAGGGAAAGCGCTGTAAAGGATGAAATCAAAAATCTGCTGAAAGACAAAATGAAACCGAACGGCGAACCGTATAACATCTACCGGGATGGCCTGAAAATCTATACTACCATCAACATGGATATGCAAATGATTGCCGAAAAAGCCATGGAAACCAACATGAAGCGCAATCAAAGCATTTTTAATTCATTTGGGTTTGTAAAATCAGGTAGTGTTTTTAATAAACGAAAAAAAGAACTCGAGACATTTATCAAACGAAGCGATCGTTGGCGTTTTCAGAAGGCTGAAGGCATGGGTGATAAGGAAAACCGGGCCACTTTTGAAAAAAAGGTAAAGATGAGCATCTTTACCTGGCGCAATGATGAACACAGAAAGGATACAACCATGACTCCCCTGGATAGTATCAAATATTTGAAAACGCTCCTTCAAAGTGGTTTCATTGCCATGGAACCCCAAACCGGACATGTAAAAGCATGGGTTGGGGGTTATGACTTCAAGACATTTAAAATTGACCATGCCAATATGTCGATGAAACGGCAGGTAGGTTCTTCTATCAAGCCGATGCTGTATGCACAGGCCGTGGAAGAAGCCGGTATGGGACCGGAATCAATGGTAGAAGACCGGCAGCAATATTTTCCCGGTTCGGGCATGGTACCTGCTACCAGTAAAGGCACAAGTGGCGCCACCATGCCGATGGCAGTCGCACTGGCACGCTCCAGAAACGGAGCAGCCGCCTACCTGATGAAGCAACTCGGACCGGTTCGTTTTGTTGATTTTCTGAACCGTTGTCAGATACAAACAAAGCTTCGTCCTTTCCCATCGCTGGCATTAGGTAGCTGCGATCTGAGTTTGTACGAAATGATCTGGATGTACTCCATGTTTCCAGGAAGAGGTTTCAATGTAAAGCCTCAGATCATCACAAGGATTGAAGATCGTAATGGCAATATTCTGGTTTCAAGTACCCCGCAAATCAAGGAAGTCATTAGTGAAATAACCGCTTATACAGTGGCTAAAATGATGATGGGCGCCGTACAATTTGGTACCGCCACCCGGCTCAAATCTTATGGTTTAAATGTGGAAGTCTCTGCCAAAACAGGAACCACCAATGACAATACCGATGCCTGGTTTATGGCTTATACCCCGGAATTACTGTGTGGTACCTGGGTTGGTTGTGACGAAAACTGGATGCACTTCCCTTCGAGCTCAGGAGCCGGATATGGAGGTGCTGCAGCGCTTCCGATGGTTGGGGAGTTTTTGAAAGGGGTGTACGGCAATAGAAAATTGGGGTACGATACCGAGGCTAAATTCCAAAAACCAACGGTGGATCAAAACGACATTATTTTTGATTATTTTGAAAATCGCCGGATGGATCAAAAGCCGGATGCGCAAGGAACCGATATGGGTGTTGGAACCGAAGAGCAATACCTCGACGATTTTTTCAATGAGGATGTATATGAAGCAACCCCATCTCCGGATGCTAAAAAAGCCAACGATAAAAAGGCCACAGAAAAAGAAGATTCAATAAAAGCAGCAAGAAAGGCGGATAGTATTCGCAAGGCGGAAGGCCAAAAACCGAAGGCAGTTATGCCAGCCAAAGAAGAAGAATCCAAAACCAAACGGGAATTACGGCGTGAGGCCCGGGAAAAGAGAAAAGGTGGCAGTGATGGAGAATATAGGTAAGATAGGTATTCAGTCAGAAGCTGTCGGAGCAATAATTACGAAAAAAAAAGGACATAATTGCTATGGAATATAATCCGCTCAGGAAATTATTTCTTTGGTTTGATTTTGAGTATGCAGCATGGTGATGCAATAATGGGTATAAAGTTCACTCGCTGTTCTGATTTTTCAGCAGATACCTATCCAAAACGTTTAATCAAAACCCGGGTATCCCTTTTTTTGGATTTGTACACAGCAAACTTTCCAATTACGCTTGTTTCGTCCGAGTATTTGCGAAGGCAGGGAATTCATTGATTGTCCAGCCCAAG
>JBGSNV010000138.1:0-3660 GCA_041739485.1 Chitinophagaceae bacterium | reverse complement strand
CTTTACGGTTTCCATCAATTCGGCAAAGAGGTTTCCGTTTAGAATAGCCACCTGTTTTAAGCGCTGTAGCGCCTCTTCGGCTTTAGGCTCATTACGTTTCCAGAAAGCCTGCAGATTGGCAATCTGTTGTTCTTTTTCCTCCTTGGTACTGCGGATAACTTCACCGGGTAATTCGGTGGGACTGCCTTTTTTATTTAGAAAAGTATTGACACCAATAATAGGCAGTTCGCCGCTATGTTTCTGATGTTCGTAAAACAGACTTTCTTCCTGTATTTTATTCCGCTGATACATCCGTTCCATGGCACCCAAGACCCCACCTCGGTCTGTAATCCGGTCAAATTCGGTCAATACAGCTTCCTCTATAAGATCGGTAAGCTCTTCAATCAAAAAAGAACCCTGATTCGGATTTTCATTTTTAGCGGTACCCAATTCGCGGTTGATGATCAGTTGTATGGCCATTGCCCGACGTACACTTTCTTCGGTAGGGGTAGTAATCGCTTCGTCGTAAGCGTTGGTATGCAGGCTGTTGCAGTTGTCGTAAATGGCGTACAACGCCTGTAGGGTGGTGCGGATATCGTTAAAATCAATCTCTTGTGCATGCAGGCTCCGGCCACTTGTCTGAATATGGTATTTTAGTTTTTGACTCCGGTCATTGCCCTTATATTTAAACTTCATTGTCTTAGCCCAGATGCGTCTTGCTACCCGGCCAATCACACTATATTCCGGATCCATACCATTGCTGAAGAAAAAGGAGAGGTTGGGGGCGAAATCGTCGATTTTCATACCCCGGCTCAGGTAATATTCCACATAAGTAAATCCATTGGCTAGTGTAAAAGCAAGCTGTGTTATGGGATTAGCGCCTGCTTCGGCAATATGGTAGCCGCTAATGCTTACACTATAAAAGTTGCGTACTTTTTCGGTAATAAAATATTCCTGTACATCTCCCATGAGTTTCAGTGCAAACTCAGTGCTGAAAATACAAGTGTTTTGTGCCTGATCTTCTTTTAAGATATCGGCCTGAACTGTACCCCGCACCTGCTGAAGTGCTGTCGCCTTACATTGGGCATAAGCTTCTGCAGGCAATACGTCGTCACCACTCAGCCCTAGTAATTTCAAGCCAAGTCCGTCATTGCTCTCCGGCAGTCTTTCGGGTGACTGCGGGTTGTAATAAACCGGTTTTTGCAAATGCTTGTATTTGGAATCAGCAATCTTTTTTACCGCCTCCCAGTCTCCATTTGCATCAATCCATTTTTCGCATTGCTGATCAATAGCTGTATTCATAAAAAAGGCAAGGAGCATGGGTGCCGGACCATTGATGGTCATACTAACCGAAGTATTGGGAGCACAAAGATCGAAGCCGCTGTATAGTTTTTTCGCATCATCCACAGAGGCAATGCTGACGCCGCTATTCCCTATTTTTCCATAAATATCGGGCCGGTGACCGGGATCTTCTCCATATAGGGTCACGCTGTCAAAAGCTGTACTCAATCGCTTGGCCGGCTGCCCCTGACTTACATAATGGAAACGTTTATTAGTTCGCTCAGGTCCGCCCTCCCCGGCAAACATACGGGTGGGATCTTCCCCTTCCCGCTTTAGCGGAAATACCCCGGCCGTGTACGGAAACTCTCCCGGAACATTTTCCTGTAACTGCCATTGTAAAATATCGCCCCAGTCGCGGTATTTTGGCAATACCACCCTTGGTATTTTGGTTCCGCTTAAGGATGTAACGGTCATGGGTTGACTGATCACTTTATCCCTTACTTTGTACTCAAATACATCGCCTCCATACTGGGTTTGCAAATCTTTCCATTGCTCCATCAATGCCTTCGCATCAGGATGTAATTTATTTTTGAGTGCTTCGTATTTGTTTTGTAGTGTTTCGCCTGTCATTTTATTTTGAAGGTTTACTATTTTTCTTTTTAGATTGTTGTCTCAGGAATTTCTGTACTTCGGTTTGTAGTTCTTTTGCAGTTGGTATTTTTGTACGTAACCTTTGCGGGAGCATTTTTATAAACTTATATTCACTCACACCAATGGGTTGGTCAATATTGGTTAATGCAAAATCAACTTCAATTCTATCTTTCGATGCACAAAGGATAATTCCAATAGATGGATTATCGTATTCCTGTCTGAATTGTTTGTTTATTATATTCAGATAGCCATTCATTTTACCTGCGTGTTCAAAAGCAAATTCGTCTGCTTTCAGGTCAATAACAATAAAACAACGAAGAAATATATGATAGAATAATAAATCTACTCTGTAGTCTTTTTTTCCAGCTTTTATTTTTACCTGTCTGCCTACAAAAGCAAAGCCCGCTCCAAGTTCAATTAAAAACTCCTGAATATGTTCTATGAGCTGACGCTCCATATCAAGTTCATTTCTTTGTTCATCCATTTGTAAAAACCCAAATACATAAGGATCTTTTAGTATCTGATTGGCTAACACACTTTGGTTTTCCGGCAGGGTAAGATGGAAATTACTACTCTTTTTGTTTTTTTGTTGTCTTGCGTAAAGGTCTGTTTCTACCTGATAGCGCAGAGCAGTTCTTGACCAATTATTTTCAATGGTTTTTTGTATAAACCAATTCAATTCATCTGATGATAATTCCTTATCTATCAGGAGCATATGATGCCCCCATGGAATCCTTATCAGATCAGGGTTTTGTACGCTAAAGGTCATTTGACCCAATTGTGCAGCAGCCTGCTGCACAATTGCACTTTTTGTTGATTTTTTTAATTGTGCAGCAGCCTGCTGCACAATTAACATATCAGGCCAAAGTGTTGCAAATTGCTTCATATACATAAGATTCCTTCTTGAAAAACCTTTCATATCGGGAAAGCTGTTTTGCAGGTCTTCACTAAGTTGATCAACCACACGGGCACCCCACAATTCCCTTTCTATTTTTTCGTCAAGTTGATTGCCTATGTACCAATATAAAATCAACATATCGGCATTTACCCTGAGCGCAATATTTGCCTGACTCAGGTGTATGCTTTCCTTAAGCGTCTGCAGCCATCTACGATATATTGAAATCTTAAACATATTTCTTTTTATTCCAATAGTTTTTTCACCCCATCCAGTTTGTATAAATTACTGGCAATGTCACTTTGCTCTTTTGCCCAGTTGTTGTATCCTCTTACGGTATCGCTTATTTCACTGAGATAGCGCACCCTTGCCGGAGGAATTACTGCTTGTGTTACTTTAGCCGTTTTTCCAAAATCACCCGGCTCCCAGGTAACACCTGTTTTTTCGCGGAGCACGGAAAGCAGTTGTACAAAGAGTTCATTCACCCCTTCGTCGTTGAATTTGCTTGCCATGGTTCCGGTAATCGGTAGCTCCTCGTCTTTGGCAGTCCAAAGGGCATGATTGCGTTTGTATTGTTTACGTACATCGGCCAGTGCATCAAGCGCACCGGCTTTGTCAAATTTATTGATGGCAATCACATCGGCATAATCCAGCATATTGATTTTTTCAAGCTGAGAAGCCGCACCGTATTCCGGCGTCATTACATAGAGGCTTACATTACAAAAATCAAGAATGGATGCATCACTTTGTCCAACACCTGCACTTTCAAGAACCACAAGATCGTAACCTGCGGCTTTGCAGATATCAATTGCCTCCTGCAGGTGACTGCTAACAGCGGTATTATCATCGCGGGT
>JBGSNV010000113.1:0-3806 GCA_041739485.1 Chitinophagaceae bacterium | reverse complement strand
CTGGCAGGGCACTTCGCTTAGCGATCCCTATATTATTCAGCAAACCGTAAAAAGCAGTTCCGGATCGGATGAAGGATCTGCCTATTCAGAAACATTTGACTATATAGAGCCTCAAAAAAAAGTACAACGGTATACCTTTGACGCTAAGGAAACAGACCGGGGCGGATATCAGGTTAACCGGATCATGATTTACCAAAACAGAATCTATACCCAAAGCTGGATGGTAGAAGTGCCATGGAGCAACAAGGAACTCCATATCAGTTTTGAAACTTTCAGGAATAAATTATTGCCCGGACAAAACGAAACCTGGAAAGTGAACATTTCCGGGCAGAACAAGGACAAGGCTGCGGCAGAATTACTGGCATCGATGTATGACGCTTCGCTGGATCAGTTTGAACCACATCAGTGGACAACACCTGACGCCTGGAGGAATAATTATTTTTATATCAATTGGAATGCATCAAGCATTGGGACTTCCTCCTCCCGCAATAAATATTTTAATTACAAACCCACCTCCTTTGACAAACGATACGATCAGTTGATTTCTCTGAAAAATAATTTTGGAGGCAACGAAATGGCCTTTAAAATCAGAGGTGTAGCAAGTGGAGTTTTGAGAGAGGAAAGTGAAATGATGGCAATGGCAGCACCACCCGCTCCCAATATGTCAGATGCAGAAAATTTACAAAACACCATTGCTGACACTGTTGAAAACACGTACAAAAAGGACGACAAAAAAACAACAGATATTCCGGTACAAATCCGCAAAAATTTTAATGAGACGGCTTTCTTTTTCCCCGACCTGAAAACCGATGCCAATGGAAACGTCAGCTTCAGTTTTACCATGCCGGAAGCCCTTACCTCCTGGAAATTGCAATTGCTGGCACACACCACCGATGCACGGTTTGCCTATGCTACACAAAATATTGTCACCCAAAAACAATTGATGATATTACCCAATCCCCCCCGGTTTTTCAGACAGGGGGACGAAATGGAACTGAGTGTAAAACTGAGTAACCTAACGGACAAGGAATTGACGGGACAAATTCAACTGGAACTGCTGAATGCAAGTACCGGACAACCGGTGGATGGCTGGTTCCGGAATGTGTTTCCCAATCAATACTTCACAGTGGCCGCCGGGCAAAGCAATGCCGTCAAATTCCCTATTGAGATTCCTTATTTGTATGACGACGCGGTCATCTACCGCCTGATTGCAAGATCGGGCGACATCAGCGATGGTGAGGAAATGGCCCTGCCGGTGCTGACCAATAAAATTCTGGTAACAGAAAGCTTCCCACTCAATATCCGCAACGGCAATTCCGGAACTTTCAACTGGAAGCGTTATACCCAATTGAATGATCCAAACAATTTGGATGGGTTGGAAAATCATAGTATGACCGTGGAGTATAGCACGAACCCCGCCTGGTATGCAGTACAGGCACTGCCATACCTGATGGAGTATCCTTATGATTGTGCAGAACAGACCTGGAACCGGTATTATGCCAATGCGCTGGCTTCGAAAAT
The DNA here is from genome assembly GCA_041739485.1 of Chitinophagaceae bacterium. GTDB lineage: Bacteria > Bacteroidota > Bacteroidia > Chitinophagales > Chitinophagaceae > Phnomibacter. The sequence goes on along the minus strand of JBGSNV010000113.1, from coordinate 2,285 downwards.
TGCCAACAGCTCCCCGAAGATCAAAGCTATTTTTGAATCCTGGAGAAATCTTACTCCGGAAGCGCTGAAAAGCAATCTGGAGAAAAATACCGAGTTAAAATCGGCATTGCTTGAGGAAACACCCTGGGTACTCGATGCCAAAAACGAATCGGCACAAAAAAAGAATATCGGACTTTTATTTGATATGGTTCGCATGCAGCAGGAAGCAGCAAGTGCACTTAGCAAACTCAAAGAATTGCAAAGCAGCAATGGTGGATTTGTATGGTTCAGAGGCGGTGCCGACGACCGGTATATGACCCAATACATCCTTACCGGAATTGGTCATTTAAAAAAGCTTAAAGCGCTGCCGGCGGATCAGCAGGATGTACTGCAAAACATGATCCGCAATGCTGTTCCTTATCTCGATGCACGAATGACCGAAGATTACAAAGAAATGATGAAATCCGGAACAGAACCAAAGACCGTGTACCTCAGCCACTTTATTGCGCAGTACCTCTACATGCGTAGCTTCTTTACCGAAATACCTGTAGAAACAAAGGATGCCAAGGCTTACGGATGGTTTATGAAACAGGCGGAAACCCATTGGTTAAAGCTGGAGAAATATGATCAGGGCATGATTGCATTGGCCTTGTTCCGCAATGGCAAAACAGAAACTGCAAAAGCCATTCTGACCTCGCTTACAGAAAACAGTATTCAGGATGCCGAATTTGGGATGTACTGGAAAGAATACAACAATCCCGGCTGGTACTGGTGGCAGGCGCCTATTGAAAGCCATGCGTTGCTTACCGAAGCCTATGCCGAAATTGAAAACAACGTAGCCCGGATTGATGATCTGAAAACCTGGTTGCTTAAGCAGAAACAAACTACCAACTGGAAAACCACCAAGGCCACTGCAGAAGCCTGTTATGCCTTGCTACTTTCGGGTACCGACTGGTTGCAGCAAACCCCGGCCGTTGTAATAAAAATGGGGGACTATACCCTTGATAGCCGGCAGGAAAAATCAGAAGCCGGAACCGGGTATATCAAAGCCGTGGTGCCGAAGGAAAAAATAAATGGCAGCATGGGAAACATTCAGGTAACCCTAATCGGAACAGACAAAAACCAACCTGTTTCTAAAAACAGCACCTCATGGGGGGCTGCCTACTGGCAATATTTTCAGGATGCCGATAAAGTCACCTCTGCAGCAACTAATTTGGTTATAAAGAAGGATTTGTACATCATACGAAATACTGACCGCGGTCCGGTATTGGAAAAGCTGGAAGAAGGCAAAACCCTGAAGGTTGGCGATCGGGTGAAAGTACGGGTAGAAATAAGAAACGACCGGCAAATGGAATATGTGCATTTGAAAGACATGCGTGCAAGTTGTTTTGAACCCGCAAATGTGCTGAGCGGATACCGTTATCAGGATGGACTGGGATACTATGAAGCCACCAAAGATGCAAGCAGCAACTTTTTTATCGGATACCTGCCCCGCGGAACCTGGGTGTTTGAATATGAATTGCGAACCACCCATAGCGGACAGTTCAGCAATGGCATTACCACCCTGCAATCCATGTATGCACCCGAATTCAACAGCCATAGCAAGGGCATGCGGGTAATTGTAGATTGATATCGGGTAAAGTAATATTTTTACGCCATGGATCGAAGAAATTTTCTGCAAAAATTAGGGCCATTGGGCACTGTCGCTTTATCGGCGTCTTCGCTTACTGCTTTTGCCGAAACAGACCCACCAGGAATACCGGGGTATCCTCCGCCCTATTTAAAAAAAGGGGATTATATTGGCATTACTTGTCCGGCAGGTGCGATCGATCAAAGAGATGCCCGCTACAGTGAAGTGATGCTTGAAAGATGGGGCTTTAAAACAAGGTTTGGAAGTACCATCGGTCGGAGGTGGCAGCAATTCGGTGGAACTGATGAAGAACGGGTAGCCGATTTCCAGCAAATGCTCGACGATCCTAACCTGAAGGCTATTTTATTTGGCAGAGGCGGTTATGGTACCATGCGGATCATGGATAAAGTGAATTGGGATCATTTTAAAAAAAATCCCAAATGGTTGATTGGCTATAGCGACATTACTGCTTTTCATTGTCATGTAAGCCGTTGCTTTGGCATTCCAACCATTCACTCAAGAATGGCGGGTGGTTTTGGATCTCAGGAGGATTTATCAGAAATTTCTCTCAAAAAAGCCCTGTATGGAGAACCGATTCAATATCGATGGCCATCGCTAACCTTCAACCGTCCGGGAAAGGCAGAAGGTATTCTTGTAGGCGGAAATCTGAGTTTGA
>JBGSNV010000087.1:0-29837 GCA_041739485.1 Chitinophagaceae bacterium | reverse complement strand
CATTGCAGGACAGTATTGGGTAAGTGCTATCAACGGCTGTGGTGATATTGAAAGCGATACCCTAGATATTCGTTTTGCAGCAAAAACAGCTCCAGTATGGCTTGGCAACGATACCAGCATATGCAATGGCGACAGCCTTTTGCTATCTGTCAATAATGATTATAGCAATATTGCATGGAGTACAGGCGAGCAAACCCATAAAATATGGATAAAAAAGTGGGGCAGTTATAGTGTACAGGCTACCGACCTATGCAATAACGTATATGAGGATAGTATAAATGTAGGTTACATTTATACGATGCCACCTATGTATTTGGGCGCCGATACTAATATATGCAACCCCGAATCGATTACACTTGGTACAAAAGGGTATCAAAACTACAAATGGAACACAGGTGAAAATACACCCAATATTCAAGTAAAAAATACTGGCCAATATTGGCTTACTGCCCAAGATAGTTGTCGGCAAATATTTTCTGACACAATTAATGTTTTGGTTGGCGGCATAAATAAAAACTGGCCTAACGATACTGCTATTTGTATAAACAGTACACTATTAATTGCACAGCCATCAGGGTTTACGGCATACAGTTGGCAGCCATCAATAGGTGTAGAATTGGATGGTACAAACTGGATGGTTTCGCCTACACAAAATACCAACTACATTATATTAACTTCCGATTCGTTGGGATGCGCTATAAGTAAAAATTGGGGGATTTTGGTACAGCACTGCAGGAACGAAATTTGGATACCCACGGCATTTTCGCCCAATAGGGATGGTCTAAACGACTGGTTCGGTGCCAGTACTAGCCAGCAGCCTCTTTTGTTTGAGCTAAAAGTTTGGAACAGATGGGGGCAGTTGGTTTTCCAAACGAAAAATATACAACAAAAATGGAACGGGGAGTACAAAGGCATGTTGGTAAATGGTAGTTTTGTATGGCAATGCACCTACCAAATGGCCAATAGGCAGGTAAAACAAATAAAAGGGTCAGTTTTGGTTGTTCAATAATTATTTGTTCAATCCCGGATAATGCAGTAGATCTCTCAGGTAGCCTGAGCCGTTGCCTTTAGCTTCAGGATTAAAGGCAGGTTGAGCAAATGCTATGTAACCTATTACTCATACCTAAACTATAAGTCTATCATTTTATACATACAGGCTATTGTTCGGTTAGGGGTCGAAAATATTAGCCTAACGGTTAGCCGGCTGTTAAAGCAGTTTGATTAACATTTTTTCAACTTTCCTGCTCAACCCTTCAACTTATCATTTTCCTTATGCCGGTTGGCATCGCGGATATTTTTCTTCTCAAAGTTTTTTTGCAATGCCTGCGTCAAGTCAACGCCCGTTTGATTGGCCAGACAGATCAAAACCCAGAGCACATCGGCCATCTCATCCGAAAGTTCTTTTCCTTTATCAGATTCCTTAAAAGATTGCTCCCCGTATTGACGCACCATCAACCGGCTCAATTCGCCCACTTCTTCCATCAGTATACCAAGGTTGGTCAACTCATTGAAATACCGGACGCCAACTGTTTTTATCCAGTTATCTACTTGTGTTTGTGCTTGTTGTATGGTCATTGTAAAATAGTTAATTGAGAAAATAAGTTTATCGTTTGTTGTTTCTGGTTTATGAACTCTCCATACCAAAGTTTATGAAGTGATATTGGTATTTGAAGAACTACTGTCTTTTAGTTCCGGTCTTTAACCTACGTTCTTCAGGTCTTTCCGACTTCCGGTCTTCCCGTCTACTGACTACGGACTATAAATAAAACCCACCCCGGCCGGGCATTTTTTATTCTTCCTCATGGCACTTAATAGCGGTTATGCCCGTCCACCCCTCCGAAGAGGGGATTTGTTTTCACGTTCTGGACTACGGTCTGCAGACTATCGACTCAATGGCTTCCGGATTTGAAAACTATTCTCTATTCTTCGAATCTATCAAAATCGTAATCGGTCCGTCATTTACCAATGCCACTTTCATATCGGCCCCGAAAATGCCCTTTTGAACCGGCTTGCCAAGGTCGCTGCTGAGCTGTTCAATCATTTTCTCATACAGCGGTTTGGCTATATCGGGTCCGGCAGCGCGGCTGTATCCGGGGCGGTTTCCTTTTTTAGTGGATGCAAACAGGGTAAACTGACTGATCAGTAAAATGTCTCCGCCGGTATCCCTAACAGATAAATTAGGCACCCCAGCTTCATCATTGAAGATTCTTAACTGAACAAGTTTCTTACAAAGCCATTGCATGTCTTCTTCCGAATCGGCAGGCTCTATGCCCGCAAGCACAAGCAATCCCTGTTCAATGGCACCCACCGTATTGCCCTCTACTTTTACCGAAGCCTCGCTTACTCTTTGAATCACCAATCGCATAATACCTGCAAAGAAAGCAACAGTAGGTTATATTTGCAGCATGCATATTGTACGCGCAGAGTATTTAGTCAGCAATCCCGATTATGCCACCTGTCCCGAGGGTGACCGGCCCGAGTTTGCCTTTATAGGCCGGAGCAATGTAGGCAAAAGCTCGCTGATTAATATGCTTTGCAACCAACCCAAACTCGCTAAGACCTCTGCAGCCCCTGGCAAAACACAATTGATCAACCATTTTGGCATCAAAAGCAGGCCAAAGGAAACGAGCAAAAATAACGAGGAATGGTACCTTGTGGATTTGCCGGGGTACGGATATGCCAAAGTGAGCATAAAAGACCGGAGACGCTGGGAGCAAATGATTGAAAACTACATCCGCAAACGCGAAAACCTCGCTTTGCTGCTTGTACTCATCGACAGCCGGCATAGTCCGCAAAAAATTGATCTTGAATTCATCAATCAATTAGGCGAATGGGGCATTTCTTTTGCCATTGCATTTACCAAAACCGATAAAGAAAAGCCGGGAGCTGTTCAGCGAAATGTAGATGCTTTTCTGAAAGCCCTGATGGAAAACTGGGAAGAACTGCCCCCGCATTTTCTCACAAGTGCCGAAAAGAAAACGGGACGCGAGCCCCTGCTAGATTATATCTCTGCTATTTTACTGGATATTAAAGGGGTCGAAGGATAACCTCGTTTTGGGAAACCATCAAAACAAGGGATCCTGATGCAGGATTCAAAGATTTAGTTGACTACTTTGTTGGCACAGCTGCTGCTTGCAAAGGCTTCCGGCTTGGCTTTAAAGGCAAAACCCATCCCAAGGATGTATCCCATTGCTTCGCGTAAGGCTTCATTGCTTTTGAAGTGCGGATTGGTGTTGATGTCCGCATGTACTTCCATATCAACATCGTAGGTCGTAAAAAGATCGCACAATTCATAGGCGACCTCAATGCTTTTTGCCACTTCTACAAGCATTCTCTCTTTGATGCTGTACTTGTACGTGGTTTTATCGTTGTGGATGAACATAAACCCTCCTGCTCTTTCGCGGAGGAAAACAATGACCGTAGCAAACTCGGTTTCTTTGCCTTTCACCTGACTATCGGTACCGATGCAAACCTTTAAACGGCGCCCGGCGGCAATTTCTTTTTTGATGGCATCTTCTACAGCACTCTTAATGGGAAGCTGTATGGATTCTCCATTGAACTTTCTCCAACGCATAATAAGGATGTTTTTCGAAATTATGCGGTAAGTTAATACCGAACCTATTACAACCCGTTAAATGTTTATGAACAATTGGGGAAACCTGCGCATATCCTTAAAACTGCCCGGTGCTCAGCATTACAAGGGTACAGGCTTCTTTTACCTCAATCCCTTTGGATTGAAGCCGGTCAAAAAAAGGCTCATTTTCTGCACCCGGATTGAATATTACCCGCTCAGGGGCAAGTTGCTCCAGATAATCCGCATACAATTCCTGATGGAGGGGATTGATATATAGCGTTACTGTATGGATATTTTCGAGAACCGGGAAGGGTTGCAGAATCGACACATCTGCTACTTTACCTGGATTTTTGCCAATAGCAACCACCTCATGTCCCGCAGCTTTCAACCGGTTGATAGCCATAAAACTGTATCGGGATGGGTTTTCGGACGCCCCGATAACCAAGGTCTTTTTCATAATGTATTTACGTTTATCTCATAATCTTCAAAAAGGCATTCCAGAACCAATGTTCATCGGATTTAATGATGGTATCAATCGTCTTTCCGGCCTGTTCACTCAATTCTTTGATCCCCTTGATGGTTTCGTTAAAGGTCTTTACTTCCTCATTCTGCATGTCCTCATTTACCTTCAAATCCTTCAAAAAGTCAATCAATGGCTCTAATTCCCGTCGTTTTCGCTCCCGCATGATGGTCTTTGCTACTTTCCAAATATCTTTTTCTGCCGTAAAAAATTCCTTCCGCTCCCCCGATATTATCACACGATCTACCAAACCCCAGTTTATCAATTCGCGGATATTCATATTGGTATTGCCCCTGCTTACATTCAGCAGTTCCATCACGTCATCCGCATTTAAAGGGTAATGGCTAACCATCAGTAAGGCGTGAATTTGCGCCATCGTTCTGTTGATGCCCCATTTGCTTCCGAAACTTCCCCAGGCAGCAATAAACTCTTTTTTGGCCTCGTCCAGGTTCATTATTTATGGTTTAAGCTAAAAATATCAATAGTTAAAGTAAGATATCAGTCTGGTTTTCAACCAATGACACCCTTTCCCTGCCAAAAATAGACAACCCTTTTAAATTTTTCAGTTTTTTTTGAAAATAAAAAATTTTTATTTCAGGCAGCAATTCTCATACACTTTTGGTCTAATATTTTACCGAAATCGAAATGAACTGCTGAAAAATAGCTACGTGAGTAGCTATTTTTTTTATTTCACATCCTTTCCTTCAGAAATAATCTCCTAAAAGCGGAATATATATAATTCGTCAAAAGCAACCGCAGATCCCCTATACGCATACCTTTTAACTTCAGATAGATGATAAATAAAACATATAAAAATTAATTATTTTTTATAACCTGGAATGCTTACACAAGGATAAGGGGCAAAATGTTCAGGATCAATGTGAATTTTAAAAGAATTTTTGCTTTTTATTTGCATTTGTCAGGATAAAAGACAACTTTTGCGGTCGGTCAATTTTAAATTCTGATCGTTAACCACCTGGAACATTTAAAACAAAGAGAGATGAAGAATTATTCTCAAAGGAGATTTTTTAATGCGCAGAACATGGTTGCACTCCTATTATGGGCATCCCTGATGGCCGTCCTTATTTATACAAGATAGACGCTATTATCAGACTTTTTGCAGGCAACCAAAGCGAATCCAAAAAGCCCTGAAGGAAAAGATCATATCTTTTTTTTCAGGGCTTTCTTATTAAATCAATAACCGGTACATCTTAGTTGAGGCTTGGATCTGAGGGTATCCATTGGGTAACGAGTTCATCATCAGGTGCCTCGGGGTTCCACTCGAGAATCAGATTGTTTCTTCCTTCTCCAACCATCAGGGTGAAATATTGCATCTGAACAAGTTCGAGCATGCTTAAAAACAGGAAAATTGCCTGAATCCGGTCATTACAAGGATCAAATATTTTTTGAAAACTCATTGATTTTTCCCGATGCACCGTATCAAGCATGTAAGCCTTGCTCTCTTCCATAGTATAATTGTACCTAAATACCACGTGTTGAGGCTTGTTGTTGCGCTCTTCCATCTTCCGTATCACTTTTTCAAAGGTCTTCATAAGCTTGAAAAGGGTGATACTTTGTATTTCCGTGCCTTCTCCGGCCTCTTCTCCAATTCCGGCAAGGTCGCGGTGCAGATTCCCCCGTTGTACCATCTGCATTCTGATTTCTTCGAGTTCAGCCATTTTTAAAGAAGCCTCCTTGAACCGCTTGTACTCCATGATCTTATCCACCAACTCCTGTCGGGGATCTATCTCATTGCCGGCTGCGTCTATCTCTTTGCGGGGCAAAAGCGTTTTTGCCTTAATACGCATCAGGGTACTGATAAACAAAATGAATTCGCTGCTCAGTTCAATATTCAGTTTTTCCTGTTCGTGGATATAATCCAAAAACTCCCTGGTAATTTTAAATATGGGAATATTGTAAATGTCCAGTTCGTCCCGCTCTATAAAAAACAAAAGCAAATCAAAAGGGCCTTCAAACTGTGGTAACTTAATCTGGTAGGTGGCAGTGGTCATAATTGTTCTTGTTCCTGTAGACTGGCTTTCATTTCCAGCTTTGGTAAAAGTACACCTGAAATGCCGCCACTTCATCACAAGAATACTGCGCTGCTAAATGTTGTGGATAGATTGGTTAAAACTTGCCCGCGAAGCCAATACCAAAAATTCCCAAAAACTGAGTTCTTGGCCCGGTCTCCCCTTCCGGTGTAAAATCATCGTCGTATGCTATATTGAACTGATAATTGATACCCAACCATTTATTCACCTTGAAAACAATATTATTGGTCCAGAAAATATCAATATTTCCAGCTTTTGCGAGATAGTTGGAATACAAGTCCATCCTTGAGGTATAGGTCACATTTTTAAAAATTTCCTTATTAAAATTGGCCGAAGCAATAGCCCCGAATTGACTGTCCACCGTTTTACCCGAATCTATACCAAAAGATTCTGAAATAGGTTTTTCCCTGCTACCGTCGGGCCGTATTCCATTCGGAAAGGAGTAGCTCAAGGGATCATTGGACACCACAACGAATTTTGCTGCGAAAGGAGAAAAGAATAAAGAAAAGGCTTTATTGGGCCGGTAATCCAAACCCGGGGTGATTAGTATGGTAGCGGGTGCAAAAAAGCCTGATGTCCTTCTTCGCGGATCAAGGCTGTAATCAAACCCACTTGTGAATTGGGTACGCAAATTAAATAGCGCTGCTATAGACAAGGTACCTTCCGGTCTTAATTCGCGGCTGTACTTGGAGAAAAAATCAATAAAATCCGCGGTCTTTCTTACGCCCTGTGTTTGATTATTGACCCAGGCATAATTGAGTTTAAGGGTATTATTCAAAACACTTTTTTTCCAATCGGTATTTAAATAAAGGTCTGCAGAAAAGCCAACGTTTAAAGCAAACTCCTCATTTGCACCAACCCAATTAGAACTATTTTGCTGATTCAGATTTAAGGAAATATTACCCCCGGCTTTCACCCTTCCCTTTTTTGAGGTATCCGCCGCCATTTCCTTCTTTGCTAATGCCTGATCCACCACTTTTCTGGCAGGCCTTTGAGCCAACCCAATCAAAGGGATAGAACATAGAAGAAATATATATTTAATCTTACTCATATGTATAACTTTTTAATCTAATCTTTTACAATATTATTTAAATTTATTCAGGTTTTATTCCCAGATAATATGAGATAATAAATCAAGACCCTTTATGGTTTTAATCTCAAAATCTGATTGACCGGGTGCCGGTTCATTTTCAGGAGGACAATTGTTTTCTTTCTGTTTTTAAACTCCTTTTCTTAATATATATTTTCCGGTAACTCTTACTCCCCTGCCCGACCGGATTATTAACCCTTTCACACACGCACACAGCTTTACAGGCAAAGGTTTTTTACAATACCCTTCCCCTATTCACCTGCAAAAAGGATGCTTAACTTACAAGGATGCTTTCCTGAAAAAATGGATTAAATCGCTTAATTTGAAACTTATCCCTTTTTCAGAGAATCTCTGATTTCCATCAATAATTGATCTGTACTTGAAGGGCCGGGAGGCGGTGCAGCCTCTTCCTGCTTCTTTTTCATTTTGTTGACAGCCTTTACAATCAGGAACATCACAAATGCTACAATAATAAAGTCCATCATTGCCATCATGAAATCCCCGTATTTTACAGCCAATTCAGGAATCTCTTTAATAACCTCACCGGCGTCATCGGTTATTTTTTCTCCTTCTCTTAATACATATATCTTCTCGGTGAAATCAACGCCACCGGTAAACAAACTGATAAAAGGACTAACAATGCCTTGCGTAAAAGTGGTAATTACTTTACCAAAAGCAGCACCCATAACAAAGGCGACGGCAACATCTACGAGGTTGCCTTTGCTGGCGAAATCTTTAAATTCCTTAATCCAACTCATAGTTATTTAATTTGGCTCAATATATTCCATTTTTGTCAAGAAGAAAAGCAGATTTTTTAGAAAAATAATGAGCAAAATTAAAAATAAAAATGTTTTGGCATGGGTCCTTTTTCTGGCTCTTTGTTTGATATGGGGCAGTTCTTTTGTTTTGATGAAAATAGGTCTGTTTGATCCCGATGGTAAATCCCTGTTGAGTGCCTGGCAGGTGGCAGCTATCCGGATTGTTTCCTCGGGTATCGTATTAATCCCTTTTGCAAAAAAAGCATGGAAAAATATTCCAGTCACTTTACGGTCTACCGTCTTATTTTCCGGATGGCTCGGGAGTTTTCTTCCTGCATTTTTATTTTGCCTCGCCGAATCAAAAATTGACAGTGCATTGGCAGGAACCCTTAATGCGGTAACGCCCCTTTTTACCATTGGTATTGCCTGGGTTTTTTATAAAGCCACCATCAGTAAAGCAAGTTTCTGGGGTATTCTGATAGGATTTGCTGGTTGTGTATTGTTGTTTATGCACAAATCTGCCTCAGGCGAATCGGAGGTTGGTTATGCTTTACTGGTCGTTTTGGCCACTGCCTGTTATGGATGGAATGTAAATATGGTAAAAGAGAAACTGCCCGGAGTTGGATCGCTTGATATTGCCGCGTTAGCACTTACAGGCTTATTGCCTTTTGCGGCAGCCATCCTGATTGCAAGCGGGTACTTTTCCTTACCACTATTTGAGATAGGTTACATAAAGGCGAGTACAGCCGGCTTTGTGCTTGGCGCCGTAGGTACCGCTTTTGCCTCGGTTATTTTTTACCGTTTGGTAAAAATTGCCGGTGTCATTTTTGCATCCTTAGTAACTTATGGTATCCCCTTTGTGGCGATAGGCTGGGGATTTTTATATGGCGAAGAAATCACCATGCTTCAAATCGCAGCACTCTGTGTAATTCTAAGCGGGGTTTACCTTGCCAACAGGTCCAATATGAAAAAAAAACAAAAGGAACCTAAATAGCCATAATTTCTTTCTCCTTAGAAACCAAATGCTTATCGATCAAAGCAATAAAGCGATCAGTAAGATCCTGAATTTGTGCCTCCCCATCTTTGGATTCGTCTTCGCTTAATCCGTCCTTTTGTAATTTTTTGATCTTTTCGATAGCATCTCTGCGAATACTGCGTATGGTTACTTTTCCATTTTCACCTTCCGCATTAGATTGCTTAACAAGTGCTTTTCTGCGTTCCTCCGTCATGGGTGGCATCGAAATCCGGATGATGACACCATCATTTTGTGGGGTAACGCCAATATTAGCCTGTAAAATAGAACGCTCTATCGGAGATAGCATGTTTTTTTCCCAGGGCTGAATAGTCAGCGTTCTTGAATCCATGGCACTGATATTGGCAACCTGATTGATAGGTGTTGGATTCCCGTAATAATCAACCATCAATCCATCAAGCATCTGTGGAGTAGCCTTTCCAGCCCTTATTTTAGTTATTTCATCCTCAAGGTGATTGATCGCCTTTTTCATGGACTCTTCAGTCTCAGGAATTAATATTTCAATATCAATGGACATAAGTGACAGGTTTTTATTGCAGCAAACCTATAAGAAATGATTGATTTTACCATCCTAAAATTAGAAAGTGGACGCTTGCAAACAAATTATTTCATAAAACACAGCATAATGCTAGTGTTATGTAAGCTCTAATTTGACGCAAATATTCGTGAAAGGTGAAAAGTGAAAGGTGAAAAGTTGTGCATATCCCGTTTGTCGTTTACGGTTTCACGTTTGCCTTTTCACATTTGCCATCTCATGATTAACTTAACACTAGTAAGAAAAGGCGGCAGGATGTAAATAGATTATCCGGGTACTAAAGGTTTGAAAAAAACAGATTGACGGTTTAAGAGTGGCTTATTTGGTTAATTGGCAGTTTTTCTGTCTACGGTAGGAATCGTTCTTACCTTGGTAACCTTGTCTTTTCCGGTTGCAATATTCCCTTTTACCACTTTGTGTGAGGTAATTACCTGATAACGCCAAACCAGCACTCCGACTCTTCCAAAGCCGAAGAAAGCCATAGCAGCCATCATCCAGTTGATGCCAAAGGGTTGTAGGGCGAAGACAATAGCAGGCATCACGAACCCGGTACCACAAAGAATTGCTGTAACCCGGGAATGAGAAAACCGGTAGCGCAATAAAATATGATGGATATGGTTTCTGTCGGGGGTAAAAGGAGAAGTTCCCCCTAACATCCGAATGGAAAATACACGCAAAGTGTCAAAAAGAGGTACAAACATGATGGCAAAAGCAATAGCAGGGCCATTGGAAATAGCAATTACCGGCGAATTGGAAGCCGTCCCGATAAATTGAATAGCCATCATGGCGTGTAACAAACCAAGCATCATGGAACCAGTATCCCCCATAAAGATGCGTGCAGGCTGTGCATTGAAAATAAGAAAAGCAAGCAAAGCGCCCATAAGGGCTGTGGCCATGCAGGCAAAAGCCAAATCTCCGTTCATTGCAAAGAAAACAGCAAAAAACATAGAAGAGATCACCGAAAGACCTGCAGCAAGACCATCTATACCGTCAATTAGATTATAAGCATTGATAATGACCACAATCGTAAGGATGGTAAGAAGGTAAGCTGCCATTTCAGGCAATTCGTAGATGCCCAACAATCCATCCATACTTCTTATCACAAGACCTCCCTTGAGGGTTATTATTGCAGCAGCCAATAACTGACCAAGAAACTTTTTAAGTGGCGAAATATTGAGTAAATCATCTTTCAACCCTACAAAAAAGATGACCAATGTAGCTGCAAGCAGGTATTGAAACCGAATAATCTCCCCATCGAAACTAGCCGTTAACAAAAAGGCAGTTATGAAACCAGAAAAAATACCAATCCCCCCTAAAGAAGGTACCGGCTGCCGATGCCATTTTCGTTCATCGGGATAATCAAATAATTTTTTTTCCTGAGCAGCATGTATAATAGCAGGAATTGCATAAAAGGTAATTCCAAATGCTACCACAATGCTCATAATGATTTCAACCATATAATATATTTAAGGGTTTGAATGTGGCAAGCAAACTTACCAAATGATATTTTTAGGTTTAAAAACAAATTAATCTTTAATTGGAGGTAAAAATAACAGCTAGCTTCCGATTAAACAACCAAATGTTAATCTTTTTTTGGTATGATTCATTTTATCAAAGCAAAATTGAACAAAACCTAAGCAATCCTCCTAAATATGGGACAAAAGGTAACAATCATTTTATGTGAATATTTTTTAGTGCGTCTCTACGGTGTAGAGACTGGTTTTTAATTGTCATGTTTTAATCCCTAGTATTTCGGGGTTTTAATCCCGGGTCATTCGGGATGGAACTTGCCTTTTGCCTGCCTGTCGGCAGAAAGGTCCCCAATAATCATCCGTCCCAAGTTTAGGGCAGTTCGTGGGGATTTCATTAGATTTGCCTCAAAATCAGCAGAATATGGCAACCTTACAGGAAACAGCTACCCAGATTCGTCGGGATATCGTAAGAATGGTTCATGGTGTTCAAAGCGGACATCCAGGAGGTTCTTTGGGATGTACAGAATATCTGACCGCGCTGTATTTCAAGATTTTGAACCATAATCCGACTGATTTTCAAATGGATGGAAAGGGCGAAGATTTATTTTTCTTGTCGAATGGACATATTTCACCGGTTTATTATGCTGCCCTATCCCGCAGCGGTTATTTCCCCATTTCCGAATTGGCCACCTTCCGCAAAATAAACAGCCGCCTTCAGGGGCATCCCACTACCCACGATCATCTGCCGGGTATACGGATTGCAAGTGGAAGCCTCGGACAAGGAATGAGTGTTGCCATAGGTGCTGCCCTCACCAAAAAGTACAATAATGATCCGCATCTTGTGTATAGCCTTCACGGAGATGGCGAATTGAACGAAGGACAAGTGTGGGAAGCCATAATGAGCGCAGCGCACCATACAATAGACAACCTCATTGCCACCATTGACTGGAACGGTCAGCAAATTGACGGCCCTACCGAGAAAGTGATGTACATGGGTGATCTTACCGAAAAATTCCGGGTATTTGGATGGGAAACGATGGTGCTGGAAAACGGAAACGATATGGATGAAGTGGTTGCAGGACTTGAAAAAGCAAAATCTCTGACCGGAAAAGGCAAGCCAGTTGCTATTTTGATGAAAACCGTCATGGGCAAAGGCATTGACTTTATGGAAGGCACCCACAAATGGCATGGCATTGCTCCTAATGATGAGCAACTCGCCGACGCCCTGGCACAACTGCCGGAAACACTCGGTGATTATTAATTTCTTTTTTTGAACGCTTCTTTTAGCGCAAACTGTAAGTAGTTTGTGCCGATTTGCGTGCCGGAAACCAGGCAGCCAACAGGGCTGTTACCACTACAATCAGACCGATTCCCAACAGATCGCTCAAGTGTATAGCCACCGGATAATAGCTGATGATGAAACTTTGACCTCCAAGCGGAACCCATTGAAAATATTGCTGTCCAAGGCAAATGATGAGCCCGAGTAGAAAACCACTGACAGCACCGGCACCTGAAAGCATTACTCCCAATTTCACAAAAATTTTCGTGATTTGAGCATCGGTAGTACCCATTGCCTTTAATACGGCAATGTCTTTTTGCTTTTCAAGAATGGTCATTGTGAGGCTGCTGATGATGTTGAACCCGGCAATGATGAGAATGAGAAAAGCAATGGCATAAATGATCAGCTTTTCGGTTTGCATTGCTGCAAATAGACTTTGGTTTTGCTGAAACCGATTTTTTACAAGGAATTCCTTCCCAAGTATCCGTCGGATATCTGACACGATATCTGATGTGCCGGTACCTGGTTTCAGATAAACCTCCAGGCTCGTAAACCGGTCGGGCGATTCCCCAAGCATATACCGCATAAACCCAATATGGGTAAAAGCGTATTGTTCATCAAACTCCTGCTGTACTGCGAAACTGCCCGATGCCATAACATTGCCACTTAGCATGGCAGTCATGGCATCTGCACTGGCACTTGCATCGGGGTTGGGCAGGTAGACCGTAACCGGAAAAGGGCTTTGACCGGCTATGATTTGCAAGGAACGTTCCACACCCGCTCCAAGTACCAAACCCGGCCGAATGCTGTCTCCCACACCAAAAACACCCCGGACCATATGACCCGAAGTGCCCGTAACTGATGAATAATCAGAAGAAACCCCTTTCAACCAAACAATGCTTTTTTCTTCCTGATCCAGCAAAATGGCTCTTTCTTCTATAATGCCTTCTACTTGCTGAACCCCTTTAATTCCCTTAATTTTTTGTTGGATCTGTGGTGAGGTTTGCATCCATTTACCGGTGGCAGGAAGCACCTGTACATCGGCATAAAAGTCGCCATACATCTGTTTCACCAGATCCTCAAACCCATTAAAAACACTTAAAACCACGACGAGCGCTGCGGTTACAATGCCAATAGCGATCATGCTGATCCAGGCGATCAGGTTGATGGCATTGGTTGTTTTTTTGCTCCGCAGGTAGCGCCAGGCAACAAAAGTGGTCATAGAGAAAAAATGTTCGTTCGATAGAGCAGTGTTATCCCTGCCCCGGGGTTTAAGATCCGGATTCGTCTTCTTTAGGTGGAATCACCTCTTTCAACAACTTTTCCATTTTGAATACATAATCGAGGGTATCATCCTGAAAATATTGCAATTCGGGCATTCTGCGCAATTGCTTGCCTACCCTTGCGGCCAATTCCCGCTTTATTTCCCAGGCCTTTTCCTGCACCTTAGCCATCATAGCTTCTGTGTCTTTTATTTGAAAAAAACTAAGGTATATCCGCGTCTCCAGCAAATCCGGAGTCACTTTTACACTGGAAATGGAAACCATGCCCCCATCCACCATATTCAAACCCAATCTTCTGAAAATATCATCGAGTTCGCCATGCAATAACCCGGCAACCTGCTTCTGTCTTTTAGTCTCTTCCATAATCTGCTACTTTCCTTTTCTAAAAATCCTCTCAACCAATTGAATGGCAGGAGGTCGTGTAAAAGTAGTTACTTTGCCTGCTATTTCCACTTATTACTATATAAATGAACAAATACGCACGCATTTTCACTTATCTTAAAAGTTACAAACCCCAACTTTTAGGATATGTTTTGTGCATCATTCTGAGCACCATTTTCTCTATTCTTTCTATTGGTATGCTCATGCCTTTTCTTGAGTTGATCTTTGTAGGCAAATCAGGCATTGTAGATCTTGCAAGTTCCGGAGAAAGCAGCAACCGGCTAATGAACTGGATGCGGGAAAGCATGAATAACTTTGTACTAGCCAACGACAACAATCCCATTAGTCTGCTTTGGTTGATTTGCGGACTGATGCTCGGAAGCATTTTCCTGAAAAATACCTTTTTATACCTCAGCCTTTACATATTGAATCCGCTGAAAAACCGGGTGGTTACTCAGTTTCGGGGCGATTTGTACGACAAAGTATTGCAGCTCCCGATTGGTTATTTTACCGAAAAAAGAAAAGGTGACCTGATGAGCCGGATCACCAACGACATCAGCGAAGTAGAAAACAGCATTGTTGGAACCCTCGAAGGATGGGTTCGCGACCCCATGCAAATCATTTTAAACCTCATTGCACTATTCCTGCTAAGTGCACAACTTACTTTATTTCTTTTGGTGATGTTGCCCATAGTTGGCTTTGTGATTGGCCGCATCAGCCGCAGCCTGCGCAAGCAAAGCCTGCTGGCAGCTGAGCGGCAGGGCGAATCCGTTAGCGTACTCGACGAAACCCTTGGCGGGCTAAGGGTTATCAAGGCTTTCAATGCCGAAGAACTACTGAGACGCAAGTTCCATCAAATCAACGAGGCCCTTTTGGTTGCAAAAAATAATATTGGCTACCGCAAAGACCTCGCCTCACCCATGAGCGAAACGATGGGTGTTTTTGTGTTTTGCTGTATCCTGCTTTATGGCGGTTCACTCGTTCTTAGTCAGGATATCGGGCTTGAAGGAGCCGCATTCATCACTTACCTTGGTTTATTTTATAATATCATCAATCCGGCCAAAACGTTAAGCACTTCCTTTTACAATATTCAAAAAGGCAGCGCAGCCATCAGCCGGATCGAAGAGGTGCTGAATGCCAATGTTACCATCGAAGATGTTCCGGGTGCCATTCCTCTTACAGCATTCAAAAGCGAAATTGAATTTCGGAATGTATCGTTCCGTTATGAGGATGTTACCATTCTCGATGGCATTGACCTGACCATCAAAAAAGGAAGCACGGTAGCACTCGTGGGCAGCAGCGGTGCCGGAAAAAGCACCCTTGCCGATCTCGTTCCGCGTTTTCATGATGTCAGTGATGGCGAAGTGCTGATTGATGGAATCAATATCCGGCAATACAGCCTGAAAAGCGTTCGGAGTCATATGGGCATTGTTACGCAGGAGCCCATCCTTTTTAATGACACCGTTGCCGCCAATATAGCCCTCGGTCAACAAGATGCCCCGCTTGCAAACATTGAGGAAGCCGCAAGGGTAGCCAATGCAGAGCAATTTATTCGTGGAAAAGAATCGGGCTTTGAAAGCAATATTGGCGATCGGGGAAGCAAACTCAGCGGAGGAGAAAGACAGCGTTTGACGATTGCAAGAGCTGTTTTGAAAAATCCTCCCATCCTTATACTTGATGAAGCAACAAGCAGCCTTGATACAGAAAGTGAAAAGCTCGTACAGGATGCTATCAATAAAGTAATGTCAAACAGAACCACACTTGTAATTGCTCACCGGCTAAGCACCATCCGGCATGCCGATGAAATTATTGTACTGCAAAAAGGTAAAATTGTACAAAGAGGCAATCATGATGCGCTGATTCGGGTGGAAGGCATGTACAAGAAACTGGTAGAAATGCAGGAAGTGAGATAAATAGAGCGATTTCGCAAGGAAACCTGCTAAAATTAAAGAAACCGTTTATTAATCAATAGACATTCGGTTTGAGTTATAGGAATCGGAATAATCTGTTACCATCCATTCAGTAAAACAGAATTAACTTAATTACCATAACAAATACTTTTATCAAACGTAAAGATGAGGGATATTTGAAAAGATATTATTTTTTGAACCAATAAGCTGTTTAAAAAAGTAGCGGATCGAAGAATAATAGCGGAAGAAGATAAGATGAACATAGAACAATTGAAGGAAGACTGGCTGAAAGATGCCCGCCTGTTTACGATGGCGGACAAGCTATCTTTTGCCCAACCTCAGCAAATAAAATTAACCGGACTCAACGGTAGTGCATCTGCATTTTTAATCAATGCCCTGTTCAACCACCCCAAAGCAGATACGCTTAACCACCTGATAATTATGGAAGATGCAGAAGATGCTGCTTATTTCCATAACACCGTTGAAAATATAACCAACGCACTCGATCTTTTTTACTTCCCCTGTTCTTATAAAAATAAGAAAAATTATCACCTGCTCAATCCGAGCCATGTAATGCTTCGAACGGAAGCGCTGACCAAAATTGCAGGGGGTGGCAATAAAAAAATCATTATTACTTATCCGGAAGCGCTGTTTGAAAAAGTAGTAATCAGCAAACAGTTGAGCGAAAATATGATCCGGCTGAAGCAGGCGGAGGAAATTAAGCCCGACAGTATGATGGAATTGTTGGTGATGCTTGGTTTCAAACGGACTGATTTTGTATACGAACCCGGGCAGTTTTCGCTTCGCGGCGGTATTTTGGATATTTACTCTTTCGGCAATGAAAAACCATACCGGATCGAATTGTTTGGTAACGAAATTGAAAGTATCCGCATTTTTGATCCGGAAACGCAATTGAGCGAACGCAAACTGCTCGAAGTAACCATTATCCCCAATATTGAAACCCAGTTTGATAGCGGAGAAAAAATAAGCCTGCTCGATTTTATACCTGAAAATACGGTAGTATGGACCACTGACTGGCTGTTCATAAAAGAAAAACTGGAACAGGAAGTGGAGCAACTGCAACTGTTTATGAACTATGTGGCCGAAAATGGTAAGCCCACTTATGGAAACACAATGAACGATGGGGAAGAAGACGAAACCCATCAAACAAAAGATACCTCCTGGGAGGATGTAGTGACCGCTGCAGATCTTGATGAACAATTGGCAAAAAAACATCAGATCACTTTTGGTAAAACATTCTCTACAGTTGGCAGCCTTAAAGCCAACCAAAGTATTGTGGCTTTTGATACGATACCACAACCAAGTTTCAACCGCAATTTCAGTCTGCTGATCAGCGACCTGAAACAATGGGAGCAACTCGGTTATACCATTTATCTTTTTGCAGAACAGGCGCGGCAACTGGAAAGACTTTACTCGATATTTACCGATCTCAATACCGAAATAAAATTCACCGGAGTTCCCATTGGTATTCAATGGGGTTTTATTGATAAAAATCTGAAAACGGTTTGCTATACCGATCATCAGATTTTTCAACGCTACCATAAATTTAAAGTAAAACAGGCTTTTAGTAAAAACAAAGCGATTACCCTAAAGACCTTACGCGAATTACAGCCCGGCGACTATGTAACCCATATTGATCATGGGGTTGGTATCTTCAGTGGACTCGAAAAAATAGAAGTGAACGGACGGTTTCAGGAATCCGTAAGACTGCGTTACAAAGACAATGACCTGTTGTATGTGAACCTGAGTTCGCTGCATAAAATAAGTAAATACACCGGCAAAGAGGGGCATGTACCCAAGATGAATAAACTCGGCAGCGATGTCTGGAACCGGTTGAAGGAAAAAACGAAAAAGCAGATTGTTGATATTGCCGAAGACCTGATAAAATTGTATGCCGAACGGAAGGCACAGCAAGGATTTGCCCACAGCCCGGACAACTATATGCAAACCGAGCTGGAAGCAAGTTTTATTTATGAAGACACCCCCGATCAGGCCAAAGCGTCAGCCGATGTAAAGGCTGATATGGAAAAAGGAAGCCCGATGGACCGGCTTGTTTGCGGAGATGTAGGATTTGGCAAAACCGAGATCGCCATCAGAGCCGCTTTCAAAACAGTTTGTGACAGTAAGCAGGCCGCTATCCTCGTACCCACAACCATTTTGGCCTATCAGCACTATAAGACCTTCAGCGAAAGATTAAAGGACTTCCCGGTTACAGTAGATTATATCAACCGGTTTAAATCTTCCAAAGAGAAAAAGGAAACCTTACAAAAACTGGCAGAGGGAAAGGTGGACATCATCATTGGTACACATGCCATTTTAGGAAAAGCAGTTCAGTTCAAAGAGCTCGGCATCATGATCATTGATGAAGAGCAAAAATTCGGGGTGGCGGCTAAAGAAAAACTGAAGCAAATGCGGGCAACGGTGGACAGCCTGACGCTGACAGCCACACCCATTCCCCGTACCTTGAACTTCAGCCTGATGGGTGCAAGGGATCTGAGTATCATTAATACCCCGCCACCCAACCGCCAACCCGTACAAACCGAAGTACAGGTTTTTAATGAAGACCTGATACGCGATGCCATTTACTATGAAACCGAACGGGGCGGACAGGTATTTTTTATCCATAACCGGGTAGCGAGTCTGCCAGAAATGACCGCGCTCATTCATGGACTTTGCCCCGATCTGAGCATTGCCTTTGCACACGGACAAATGGAAGGCGACAAACTCGAAGACGCTATCCTTGACTTTATGGATCGTCGCTATGATGTACTCGTTTGTACCAATATTGTAGAAAGCGGGGTGGATATTCCTAACGTCAATACAATCATCGTTAACAATGCACATCAGTTTGGCTTAAGCGATCTGCATCAGCTTCGGGGCCGGGTGGGCAGAAGCAATAAAAAGGCTTTTTGTTATTTGCTAGCGCCCCCAATGAGCACCCTGCCAACGGATAGCCGCAAACGCCTGCAAACCCTTGAGCAGTTCAGCGAACTCGGAAGCGGGTTTCAGATTGCTATGCGGGATTTGGATATTCGCGGAGCCGGCAACCTGTTGGGTAGCGAACAAAGTGGTTTCATTGCCGAGATCGGTTTTGAAATGTATCAGAAAATTCTCGATGAAGCTATCCGCGATTTGAAACGTAAAAAATTCAAAGACCTTTTCAAAAAAGAAATACAGGAACAGGACGATTTTGTAAACGATTGTACGATTGATACCGATCTCGAAATCCTGATTCCGGATACTTACGTAAACAATATTACCGAGCGCCTGAGTTTGTATACCCGCCTCGATAATTGCAACGACGAAGAGGAACTGCTCGAATTTCATGAAGAAATGAAGGACCGCTTCGGTCCCATTCCGCCGCAGGTAGAAGATCTTTTCCGGACGGTAAGGGTACGTAAGATGGCGGTTACGTTAGGATTCGAAAAAATGCTGCTGAAGGACAACCTGCTGAAATGCCATTTTGTACCCAATCACGAATCGCCTTATTTCCAAAGCGAAACTTTCAATAAAATACTCGAGTATGTGACCACTAAAACCAACAAGGCACAGTTGAAACAGATTGGGGTGCATGGTATTTTATTTGTGAGAAATATAGAGGGAATGGAAAACCTCGAAGCCTTTATCTCCCAAATGCATGGATTTGTGGTGCCGGTTAAAGACCCTGAAGCCGTCCTCGCAGAATAATGGGATTAAAACTTAAGGCAGACCACTTTTGGGAAAACAAAAAAGGCAAGGACCTGCTGCCTCAGATCGACTGATTTAAATCCCTGTTATATTACCTTCAATTGGTACCTTAGCCTTTCATCGGAAACGAAACGGCCATGTTTACCATTTTTCAGAATGA
This sequence comes from Chitinophagaceae bacterium, assembly GCA_041739485.1. Taxonomy (GTDB): domain Bacteria; phylum Bacteroidota; class Bacteroidia; order Chitinophagales; family Chitinophagaceae; genus Phnomibacter. Next base: position 10,083 of record JBGSNV010000087.1, on the reverse strand, counting down.
GCATTCCATTGTCCTAAAGTCGGATACAAGCAGCCTTGAAATATTGCCCGAGTGTGGTGCCGTTTTAAATAAATGGGAAGTGGAAATTGAGGGGAACCGGCTGAATATTATTGATGGATATGATTCCGTGGAGGATTTCAACAAAAACTGCGAATCCAAAGGATTCAGAAGCTGTAAACTGAGTCCCTATGTTTGTAGAATACCAGAAAACGGGAAATATGAATATGGTAAAAAAGAATATCAAATCGGTAAATTTGATCTGAACGGCGCTTCGCTGCATGGGTTGATTTACAATATGCCTTTCAAACCAGCCTTTTCAGAAGCCTCCGATGACCATGCCATGGTGGCCCTGCAATACACTTATGATGGCTGGGACCCGGGCTACCCCTTTCCTTATTTTATTGAAGTGATTTACTACCTGCTGAAAGATAATACCGTTAATATCAGCACCAATATTTACAACGAGCACAACAGCACTATACCCATTGCCGATGGCTGGCATCCTTATTTTAACCTTGGAAGACCGGTGGATGAATTGTATCTGGAAATGGCAAGCGACCAAATGGTGGTTTTTGATGACCGCTTAATCCCTACAGGGGCCTTGAAGCCTGAAGCAAGATTTGAGTTTTTACAAAGCCTCGAAGACCTCGAGCTTGATAATTGTTTTTTACTCCGCAATCCGCTTTTTGGCCCGGCTTGCAGTCTTGTAAATACGCAGGATAAAATTGCATTGACCATTACGCCGGATGAAACCTACCCCTATCTGCAGATATACACACCCCCGCATCGCAAAAGCATTGCCATCGAAAACCTGAGTGCGGCGCCCGATGCTTTTAACAATCAGATGGGATTGGTATTATTACCCTCGGAGGCACAAATACAACTTATCACAAGTTACCATATTACCCCCTGGACCTGAGCAACCAGTCTAAATAGATCAGGTTCCTTTTACCGTACCGCCATCCACAAGATAAGCCTGTCCGGTAACAAAACGGCTACCCGGACTCAATAACCAACAGGCGAGTTGGGCAAAGTCTTCCGATTGCCCGATGCTACCCGTTGGGGAATTTGCAATGGCTTCCTTGCGTACTGTATCATAATCCACCCCCGTCTGTTCACTTTTTTTATGGTAAAGCCGATCAATAGCCGGGGTATTGTGCGAGCCGGGACCGATGAGGTTAAACGTGATACCGGATGCACTCATTTCCTGACTGATGGTTTTTACAAAACCTGTTACCGCCATCCGCAAAGAAGTACTCAGTACCAGATTTTCAATCGGTTGCTTAATAGAGGCACTTTCCAAAAACAGCATTCTGCCATATCCCTGAGGCGCCATGAGTGGAACCAAACGTTGTGTGAGCGCTACTTTCCAGCGCAAAAGACTGGTATAAGCAGCATCCCAATCAGCCATTGACGTTTCAAGAACTTTTTTTGCAGGAGGCCCTCCCCCGTTTACCAACACCCCGCTAAGCGTTCGGGTACCAATGGCGGAAACTATTTTTTCATGAGCCGACAGATCACTCAGGTCAAGTTCCAGTATTTCAAAGCTTTCGGGAAAAGCATCCTTCATCGTTCCAAACCGATCCCGGTTTCTACCCACCCCGATAACCATTGCGCCTTCCTCAAGCAATTGGATGGCAATCGCTTTGCCAAGCCCCGACGAAGCTCCCCCTACAACAAACAACTGACCTGAAATATGTACATCCATGAATCTGATTTTACCCGAAAGTTAGCACTTATTCCGGGCTGGAAAAATGAACCAACTTTTGCCGGGTACGGTTCACCTGCAACTGAAACACATCGGGCCGGGCATAATGCCCCGAAGGATCAAAGTTTTGCCGCTCTTTACGAACTTCATTCAGATCAATTTCAGCTACAACAATCCCCTCTTTACCCACGATCGGCTCAATGATCCAGCGACCATCGGGTGCTGCCAAACAGGACCCGCCGTTTGCCAGCCATTCCGGAGCTTGCTGCCGGATGAGTTCAGCATGTGGCATACGATCCGGAATATCGGAAGCCGACTGCAACCCACTTACCGAGATTACATACATGCGGTTTTCCAGCGCTATATGCCGGGTAAGGTCGATTGTATTGCGCAATTGTCCCGGCCAGGTAGCCACATGCAGCGTTTCGCCCTGCGCATACAAAGCCGTTCTTGCAAGTGGCATCCAGTTTTCCCAGCAGTTGAGTCCGCCAACGGTAAAAGCACCCAGATTATGTACCGTCAAACCATGGCCGTCACCTATGCTCCAGCTCAGCCTTTCCTCATAGGTAGGCATCAGCTTTCGGTGTACTGATTGAATGATTCCCAGCTCATCTATATACACCAAACTGCAATAAATACTTTGCCCTCCCCGATCGGTAGCCCGCTCAGCACAGCCAAGGTACACAGCAATCTTCAGGTGCTGTGCAAGCGCACATACCGACCGCAAATCTCCTGCTTCAATCGCAACCGCTTCTTTCAAATAATGGGCATGGATTTCCTTTTGCACGTCGCTGTTGAACCGCGCCGCATCGGTCAGTTCGAGCCAAAACGGATACCCGGGCAGCAGGGTTTCACCAAAGCAAACCAACTGTGCCGCCTGCCGCGCCGCTTCTTCCATCGCCACTTCTATTTTTTGCAGGGTAGCGGCTTTGTTCAGCCAAACCGGGGAGAGTTGCGCTATGGCAACGGAGAGAAGATCACTCATGGGGATGATTTAGAGCGGGAAAGTAAACACAATTTAGAAAAGCGGGAAGAATGATATTTTCCTGAAAATCGGAAAAATTAAAGTTAGATAGTGGCCTCGCCAGGAATCGAACCTGGATCTGGAGCTTCGGAAACTCTTATACTATCCATTGTACTACGAGGCCAAATTGGGCTGCAAATGTGCGTATTTTTTGGCAGAATCAGAAAAGAATTAGCGGAGAAAAATTCCAATAGGGAAAATTCCAAATTCCAAAAGGAGCCATCAATAGATTTTTCGTAGGGTTTACGCCTTGGCGACTTGCTTGTCTCAAGCAGGGATTTCGCGCTATTGAACGAAATGACAAACTAGCTTATGCTCCCACCCATTCAAGCAATGCCTTCCGGAGTAACGGAGGGGATGTTGCGCATGAAATCCTCAATTAAGATATCCCGGCTACGCCCCTTTCCGGAGGGCATTGGTTGGTTAAGGGCTTTGTTTAATTGGGGATTAGGTTAATTGAGTGAATTAGGTTGATTAAGGGGGTAAGAGGAAATTATAGGTAGGAAAATTCCAATTCCGATCCCGAAATTTCGGGACGATCGGAACCAAAGTGGGACGGGAAGTGAAATTCCAAACAATCAAATTCCAAAGGGGAAATTCCAAACTAGTGACGTCATCGGGACGCAGGAAGGATCCTGACTCTTTTGCAGGGGTGGGACAATGTCGTCATCCTGACGATAGGAAGGATCCCGGTTCTTTTGTAGGGACTAAACAGGAACGCTGTTTGAATTCCGACGCGTTGCAGCCAGGATGCTTCCTGCGTCAGCATGACTGCAAAGAGGTTACCGGGACGGAGAAAGGGATTGGTTATTTAGGGTTTAAGTTAATTCAGGAACTAAGTTCATTGGGGATTGGATAATTAGTAATCGGGTAAATTGAGAAACACGGGTCCCTCTAACTGCCGCAGGCAGCCTTTGGAATTGGGATTTAAACATTTGGAATTTAAACATTACCTGCCAGCCATTCATCAGACTCTTACGGAGAGGCACCCCTCTGCCCGATAGGGAGAGGGGAAGGGGGTGAGGCCTCCCTACTGTATCAACCCCCTTGCATTGGTCGCAAAGATCTTTACAGCTATTGCCAAAAGCACTACCCCAAAAAACTTACGGACGGCTATCATCCCCGCCGGACCTAACAACCGGCTGATCAATCCCAGCGATTTCAAAACCAGGTAGATGAATATAAGATTAACCACAATCCCAATCAAAACCGCCCATTCGCTGTAATTAGCCCGAAGCGAAATGATGGTGGTAAGCGTGCCACTTCCGGCAATCAGCGGGAAGGCTATCGGTACAAGCGTCCCGCTTTTAATGTCTCCATCACTTTTAAAAAACTCGACCCCAAGCACCATTTCCAAACCAAGAATGAAAATGACGATGGAACCCCCTACCGCAAAAGATTTTACATCAATACCAAGGATACCGAGGAAACTCTCCCCCACAAAAAGAAACAGAATCATCAGGGCTCCCGAAATAAGCGTGGCCCGCAACTCGCGGATTCCCCCCATTTTGTTCTTGATGCCTATAAGCAGCGGAACAGAACCAATAATATCTATAACCGCAAACAGCGTAAATGTGACCGTCAGTAAGGCATCTAATGTAAAAGGCATCCACAAAAATAGAAACCTAAATGATTGTATAGATAAATTCCTTTGTAATTCATGGAATACTAAACAGCATACTCACATTTTACAATACATAAAAAAAGGCTGCTCATGCAGCCTCCTTCAGTTTTAAAGGTAAAAATGTTATTCCAAATGTCTCTAAATAGTGAATATTAATAGATTGGGTACAAATGTGATCTTATTTTCAAAATTTTACAATACCCAATTAGTGGTATTTTAAGAAAAAGAGAACGCAATGCCATAGTACGAAAAACGGAAGCCGAAGTATCCGCTAATGACCATGCTTCTAGGGAAATTACCAGGCAGACATCTGTTTATGGGTAAAATAGCTAACTGTAAAAGGAACTACCTGCATCAGAAAGTATGATTTTATCCAATTACGCTTTTCATTTGGACGGAAGCCTCGTAATTTTACCCGGTGTCTTACGCATTATCTCTATCACAATTGCTTACCCTCGTTCAGGAAACCCTGGATGCCCATTTTTATGGGCAGGCCTTTTGGGTAAAATGTGAAATTACCGATGTTAAAAAGTACGATCAGAAAAACTGGTGTTTCTGCAAACTTCTCGAAAAAAAAGGAGGACAGGTGGTAGCGGAGACCCCCGGTGTGTTCTGGCAAAACGGGTATCAGCATATCCGTCGCTTTGAACAGGCTACCGGACAAAAATTTGAAAACGGCATCGAGATCAGTTGCCTCGTATTGGTGAAATTTCATCCTGTATATGGCATGAAACTAGAGGTACAGGAAATTGATCTGAGTTTTAGCCTCGGCCAAATGGAACTTGCAAGGCAGGAAACCATCAGGCAACTGCTGCTTCAGTTTCCCGAAAAGATCCGGCAAATAGAGGATATTTTCATTACTCCAAACAACCAACTACCCTTGCCCCGCATCATTCAGCGGGTTGCTTTGATTACAGCCAACCACAGCGATGGACAACGCGATTTTATAGAAGAACTGAATAAAAATGCGCATGGTTATGCTTTTAAAATAACCGGCTTTCTCACCACCATTCAGGGTACACAGGCTGCGGCAGGAATTATTAAACAATTCAAAGTCATTGAAGTTAAAAGTCATCTTTTCGATGTGGTGGTTCTTGTTAGGGGCGGAGGATCGCAAACCGACCTCAAACCTTTCGATGATTTTGAACTTGCCAAAACCATTGCGCTGTTTCCGCTGCCCGTACTAACCGGTATTGGCCACGACCGCAATACGAGTGTAGCCGACCTGATGGCCCGGCAGCATAAGGTACCCACCAAGGTGGCTGCCTCCATAGTTGACCACAATCACACAACCGAAAGAGCGCTCTTGCAACTAACAGAACGAATGGAAGATGCCCTATCGGCCATCCTTTTTGATAAACGCAATCAGGTAGACAAATGGTTGGAAAAGCTCCATCACCTTTTACCCAACCGCATTGCACTTTACAAACAAAAGCTTGAATGGATCCGGCAACAAACCCTGCACTTACCTGTAAGACATATGTTGCAGGCCAGGAAGGACTGCGAACACCTGAAATTACAGTTGAAAACTGGCACCGAAAGGTATCTCCGCTCGAAAAGGGATAAATGGGAACAAAGCAACCGGATGATTGAACACCTTGCTCCCGAAGCAACGCTCAAAAGAGGCTTTGCGATCCTCAGACAAGGCGACCAATTGGTGACCAATCTTCAAAATATCGATCAGGAAAAAATACTGACTGCACAACTCGCTGACGGAACACTTGATTCAAAAATTATTAAAATTGAAAAAAATGAGGGATAAACTAAATTTTGATACCGCTTATGAAGCCATCGAAAAGATCGTTCAGGAAATTGAATCCGAAAATATTCCCCTCGACCAATTGGCTGAGAAAGTAAAGGAAGCTAAAAAACTCCTGGCTTTTTGCGACGAAAAACTGAGGAATATTGAAGCAGAACTGAATGAAACAGCAGGTTAAAAAAGTCCTGATTATTGAAAAGGGAATGCCCGATTTCCGATATAGAGGTGTTAAAATGATTGATTTTAATGCATTTATTCCCGATTAGTAAAGATTCGTTTCCCGATTGCGAAACCAATACCCCCGCATTGGGGTTACCTTCGCGGCACTTTTTTCTTAATATTCATTTTGATACAGAACACCATACATATAGCCCTTGTGGGCAACCCCAATAGTGGAAAAACCAGTCTTTTTAACAGCCTGACCGGGCTCAACCAAAAAGTGGGAAATTTTCCAGGAGTCACCGTTGACAAAAAGACGGGGGAATGTCCGATTTCTAAAGAATGGAAAGCATTGCTGACCGATTTGCCGGGCACCTACAGTCTTTATCCGCGCCGCGCCGACGAATGGGTCGCCTACAGAGTATTGCTCGGTCAGGATCCCGATACGAAACCGGATATGGTGGTATTGGTAGCCGATGCGAGCAACCTGAAAAGAAATCTATTATTTGCCAGTCAGATCCTAGACCTGAAAATTCCCGTGGTGATAGCGCTCACCATGATGGATCTTGCCCGTAAAAAAGGGACACAGATTGATATTCCCGGGCTTGAACTCGAATTAGGCGTGCCCGTCGTTTCCATCAATCCCCGAAAAATTAAGGGAATTCCTGAATTGAAAAAAGCCATCGAAGGCATGGCCAATCTCGGTGCAGTTGCCCCCAACTTTGATTTTATCGATAATAAAGCGCTTGCCCCCGGCCCTATTGCCGATCTCAAAAAGCTTTATCCGGATATTCCCCCCTACCCGGCGTTGCATTACCTGATGCATCATGAGCATTTTACACTCACGCAAACAAGGCAAAGCGAAATTGAAGATATTGAGATCACCCATAAATTCAATCCTGCCAAAACGCAGGCCAATGAAGTAATGCAGCGCTACCAACGCATCCGGCAGGTAATGAACCAAACCGTTGTGGAAGTGGATCCGCTGGCAAAGAAAATGATGACCGATCGGCTCGATAATATTCTGCTGCACCGGGTTTGGGGATATCTCATTTTAATCACGGTTTTATTCCTGTTGTTCCAAAGTATATTCTGGCTCGCTCAATACCCGATGGATGGCATTGACTGGGCTTTTTCCGAAATGCAGGGATGGATTGGCCGGGCTCTACCCGATGTTTGGTGGGGCAACCTGATTGTGAACGGTTTGGTAGCGGGACTTGGAGGAATTGTGATTTTCATTCCTCAGATCATGATTCTTTTCGGACTCATTACCTTGCTCGAAGATAGCGGCTACATGGCACGCATCAGTTTTCTTACGGATAAGGTCATGCGAAAAGTAGGTCTGAATGGAAAAAGCGTGATGCCCATGATCAGCGGTTTTGCCTGCGCAGTCCCTGCCATCATGAGTGCCCGCAATATTGAAAATCAAAAGGAAAGACTCCTGACCATTCTCATAACCCCGCTGATGAGTTGCAGTGCCCGGTTACCGGTTTTCACCATCCTCATCGCGCTCATCATTCCCAACCATTACTACTTTGGTTTTTTAAGTATACAGGGTTTGGTAATGATGGGTCTTTACATTTTCGGAGTAGTGGTTGCCCTTGCAGTAGCCTGGGTTGCCCGGTTTTTTGTAAACATCAAAGAGAAAAGCTTTTTTATACTCGAACTCCCTATTTACCGGGCACCCCGCTGGAAGAATGCTGCCATAACGATGGTAGAAAAAGCGAGGATTTTTGTAATGGAAGCCGGAAAGATCATCATCATCATTAGCCTTGTGTTATGGTTTTTAAGTTCCTATGGACCGGGAAACCAAATGGAAGCTGTAGATACAGCATACGAACAGAAAATTACTGAAAATCCCACTGAGGAAACTGAACTGCGAAAGCGTCAGGCTACGGACAAACTCGAACATAGTTATGCCGGCATTATGGGAAAGTTTATTGAGCCTGCTATCCGGCCCTTAGGGTATGATTGGAAGATCGGGATCGCTCTGATTACTTCTTTTGCAGCAAGAGAAGTATTTGTGGGTACCATGGCTACCTTGTACAGCGTGGGCGATGAAGCCGATGAAAACGACATGACACTGCGGGAAAAAATGCAGGCCGCTACCTGGCCCGACGGCCGCAAAGTGTACACCCTTGCTACGGGTATGAGTCTGATGGTATTTTACCTGCTAGCCATGCAGTGCATGAGTACCCTCGCTATTGTAAAAAGAGAGCTGAAAGGCTGGAAATGGCCGATGATTCAATTGGCCTATATGACTGCACTCGCCTATTTCTTTAGTTTTATTGCCTATCAGATATTCAGTTAAGGCAAAATGCAAAGGCTTCCCCTTAAAAGGAAACCCTTGCATCTCAATCAAAATGGTTGGCTGATACTTAAATGCTTTTAATGAAAGACCCTTTTAAAAATGGCTTTAGCATTGCTTTTCTGTTTCAACTCACCGGAGTCCCGTAGCTGAGGGAGGAAGATGTGATGGCATTCTTATCAGGCAGAAGCCGGTTTCAGGCCTGCCCGGAATTTTGATTTTTTTCCATCCAGGAGAGCTCCGTTTTATAAGAACCCAACAGTCCAAGCCCGCCGCCTATTGCAAGCAGAGCAAAGTAGATAGGCTCTCCTTGTGAATTCCAGAGCACCAACTCATCCAACAGATAAGCCAGAAACAACCCTGAACCCAATCCGATAAGCAGTAAGCCAAATTTCAGGCTGATAAATGGCGCAGGACGGGATTGCTTATCTTTGGGATTCAACCCTTTTTCAATCATGGCCAGGTTTTCGCGGCTGCGGAAATATACGATGCCCACAATCATCAGGGTAGCAGCAATAAAGAATACAATGGGAACTAACTCTTCCATAAAATGTTTTTTTAATAGTTGTTTGTGAATGTGTGTTTGTGTGTTCCCCCATATGACTACCGGCTTTTCTTTCAGGTTACAGGTGCTTCCAATATTTTTTTCGGAAAAAAGAAAATGGGTAAACTGAAGATCTGTTTCGTGCGATTGCTTTACCTTATATACATACTCCTTTATTTGCAGGATTAAAAAATAACCTGTAACCTAAGTATCTTTAGCAGCGTCATAAGCGTTATAAATGACCAATACCATCCACGAACCGGAATTGATAGCACGTATCCTAAAGGGAGAACAGCAGCATTTTGCCGTATTGGTGGATCGGTATCAGTCAATGGCTTTTACCATGGCCTACCGGTATACGCATAACAGAGAAGACGCAGAAGAGATTGCACAGTCCGCTTTTGTAAAAGCCTATCGTTGTTTGGCCGATTATCGGGGAGATGCAAAATTCAGTACCTGGCTTTTTACAATCGTTCGCTCTTTGTCACTGTCTTTTTTAAGAAAAAATAAAACAGAAACGCTTTCTCTTTCCCTCGATAAAGTACAACACCTTGCCGACGGTATCGGGGGCGGTTTTTCGGCCAATCAGGTAGAGAAAAAATCCAGAATCGAAATGGTACAGAAGGCGATTAATCAGCTAGGTTCGGATGATGCACAGGTATTATCCCTTTTCTACCAGGGGGAACAAACGCTTGAGGAAATCGGACAAATTATGGGAATAGATCCCAATACGGTGAAGGTAAAGCTGCACCGGGCACGAGGGCGACTGAAAAAAACACTTGAAAACAGTTTTTCGGAAGAAATAAAAAATCTACAACAAGCTTAAAAACATATATAAAATGCACCACAATATACCTATAGAAGATGCCTTACAACGGTACCTTGACGGCCTGTGTACTGAGGCAGAATCCAAAGAAATTACCAGGAATATAGAAACGATTCCGGAATGGAAATCCA
>JBGSNV010000084.1:0-4170 GCA_041739485.1 Chitinophagaceae bacterium | reverse complement strand
CGTGGTTCCATGGTAGAGTTCTTGGCTCATTGGACTCAACAAACCAAGTTATATCAAAAGATAATGGGTAGCGTCAGTAATTTCAACGACGCAGAGAAATTAGTTCATTTGGTTCGAGCTGTTGCGTCGGTATCGGAGCTCAGTCAAGTGAAGACGACGGCCGACATGGTAGCGGCGTCTACTGCAACTCCGTTCTCATTTGACCAGTACTATGTTCTGCTTTCCTCACCTGCGGCTCAATACGATGCAGGTCTCCAACAAAAGCCAAAGCGACTCACATACTGTTGGTTGTAACATCTAAAAGACCATTGAAGCAAGTTCATTCAATACTCTGCTTACTAACGTCGATTAACTAACAGTAAAGACACTGAGCATGTTGATGTCACATCTCCGGCTGCACTTCGGTCTGTCCGTCTACAATTGTGCTTGGCCTGGAGAATTCTCATCTTGCAACACACTCCTGTCGCCGCTTTCAAGCGACGAAACACTCTTCTTCCCAAGAATTAGATCACGAAAAAATTCAAATTTCTTACCCTGCAATGGTTTCGTAAAAAAATCTCCAATCATCATGTTGGTTGGGAAATATTGGATCTCTACGTTCCCTTTTTCATCGATTGCCACAGGGGTAGAGCCGGTGGTATCAACGGAAATGGCTACAATATTAGAGGCTATTTTTTCTCCGGCCACCTTTATACAGGCAGTAATGCATTCTTCAAGACTTTCCAGGTAATCCAGCGGGTGTTGTCTGAACTGGTTTAAGGCGGCATGGCAATAAAGTCCAGCTTTCCACCGGGGATAGTAGGATACTGCAGTGGCAACTTCCGCTCCGTTCATCGCATTAAGGATCATTGAACGTACTGAATCAGTTCCAAAATCAACTCCTATGACAAATTTTTTTTTCATTTTTAATATAGACTAAAAGGTACTTATTCACTTAGTAAATTGTTATATTTTTGGATGAATCCCACTATTTTTATGGGATTAAATTCTTCAGGTGTGTGCATTGTGGTTATTACTAAACTATCCATTCCTGCAAGCCTTGCTGATTCAGTTCCTTTTGGGGAGTCTTCAAAAACAAGGCAATCTTTTGCCTCCATATCTAATCCTTTAGCACATTTTATATAGGTTTCCGGATCGGGCTTACTTTTTTCTACATCATCCGCACTGACAATGATATCAAAGTATTTTCTTAAGTGTAACCCATCCAGTACAAAATCTATATTAGACTTGATAGCGGCAGATCCAATGGCCATTTTGATTCCTGATTCCTTTGCATTATCTAAAAAAATGTCAAGGCCATCTATTAGTTTTAAATGGGCTTTAAAAGCTTCCTGATAGCTTTTTTCTTTTTCAATGCTTATGCTTTTTTTTTCTTGTTCTGTGAATCTTTCAGGAAATATTCTTTCTAACAACTCATAATTTTTTCCGTAGCATTGATTTTTTGTTTCTTCATAGGTAATGGGTGATCCCAGATCGTATAGTATTTTTTGCCAGGCTTTTATATGGTAAGCCATATCATCAATCATCGTACCATTGAGATCAAATAAGAATGCTTTATAGTGTTTTATTTCAAAGCCCATTTTTATAAAATTTTAATCTCTTTACTTAAAACATTACTGGTCGTTTTATTTTTTACATCAGGTTGCCCACCTCCAATACTAATAATCGCTTTTCCATTTAAAGGTATTTTGTTTCCATCTTCATCTACTGAAGAAAGATCATCCGGTGTAAGATCAAACTGAATTGTTTTAGATTCCCCTTTCTTTAATTCAATTCTTTGGAATCCTTTTAAAGCTTTTATGGCAGAACGGATTTCTTTATTTTGATTGGAAACATAAAGTTGTACAACCTCCTCTCCATCCATTTGACCAGTATTTGAAATGGTGACTTGTACAGATACTTTCTCCCCAATATGAATGGTTTCAGGAAGGGCTAAATTGCGGTAAGTGAATTGTGTATAGCTCAGTCCATAGCCAAATGGATAAAGAGCATCCCCTTTAAAATATCGGTAAGTTCTGTTGGCCATGGAATAGTTACTGAATCCTGCGAGGTCTTTGTCTGATTTGTAAAAAGTAACCGGCAAGCGGCCTGCAGGGTTATAATCTCCAAATAAAACATCTGCAACAGCGGTTCCTGCACTTTGGCCTCCATACCAAGCATTCAGTATTGCAGGAATATATTGATCTTCCCAGGGAATACCAATAGCGCTGCCCGTCATCATTGCAAATACTACAGGTTTGCCTGTTGCCTGCAAAGCTTTCATCAAATCTGTTTGAACAGCTGGAAGCATAATACTCGTCCGGTCACCACCGTTAAATCCGGGAGCATTCACCGGCATTTCCTCGCCTTCTAATTGTGGAGAAATACCACCTGCAAAAATGAAAGCATCTGCATCTTTATGTTTTTCAGCTAAAGCTTGAAAATCTGTTTTTACATAATTTCCGGCTCTTAGTTTTACCATAGCATCCCCTTCGGACTGGCGAAATGTCATTTCAATGCGGTAAATTTCTCCCTTCTTAACGGGGAGCCTGAATTGTTTACCTCCCCAACGGTTGCGTTCCCACACATCTACCATCAGGCTGTCATTGATTAGGATTCGGTAGCCATCATTGGCTTCTGATTCAAAATATAATACTTCGTCTTTGTCGGGTGAGATGTTTGTAGTGTATCTGGCAGAAAAGTGAATTGATTTAAGACCCGGATAAGGAATTTCACCTTCAGACCAGGTATGATTGATTTCATTTTCAATGGTGGAGAATAAGGGTTTTCCCTCCAGTTTCTCATTGTCAAAATATTCTGCAAGCACCCCCGGTTTTCCATTGTATTTTAATAATGTGCCTGTACTTTTAGGAATAAATAAAGTATCAGAGGTGAAATTAATCGCCTGTTCATAAATGACCTGAACATTGTTTCCCAGTTTTTGCTTAATGCCCTCGAGTATGGTTACAATTTTAGAAGGAGTCCCGTTGTAGTTTCCCAAAACAGAAATCGAATTGTTTGCATTGGGTCCAAGTACAACCAATTTTTTTATTGACTTGCTTAGCGGTAGGATAGGTTGTTGTTGTTCATTAAGCAGATCATTTTTCAATAGTACAATCGATTGCCTTGCCATTTGTAAGGCATGTGCTTTATGTACCGGGGTTTCAAGTGTTGAAGCATTTGTTTGTGCATAAGGCACCATAGATTGAGGATCAAAAAGCCCCAAACGGAACCGAATTATGAATAATCTTTTTATGGATATATCAATCTGTTCTTCCTTGATCATGCCTTTTTTTACGGCCTCTATTAAAGTGGTATATACTGAAACACCACATTCAACATCAGTACCATGAATCAATGCGTCTGCAGCTGATGTAAGAGCGTCTTTATGGGTTTTATGGTATTGATAAAAATCATTCAATGCCCAACAATCACTAGTTACATAACCCGTAAACTGCCACTGTTTGCGCAGAATATCTGTCATGAGTTGGTCATTGGCGCAGCAGGGTTCGGTATTTACAGCATTATAGGCACACATAACTCCGGCCACATTTGCGTTAACTACTAATTCCTTAAAAGCCGGGAGATAAGTATCCCATAAGTCATAGGGTGATGGATCAAAGTTATCTATATGCCTCGAGGGCTCGGGTCCACTGTGTACTGCAAAATGTTTGGCACAGGCAGCAGCTTTCAGGTATTTTGGATCTTCGCCTTGCAGACCCCGAACAAATGAACGTCCCAGCATGGCCGTGAGAAAAGGATCTTCTCCATACGTTTCCTGCCCGCGACCCCATCGCGGATCCCGGAAAATATTGATATTAGGCGTCCAATAAGTCAGTCCTAGATATCGTTCACCGGCTTTCCCATCTTTTCTTGCCTGATTAAAAATAGCCCTGCCTTCCATTGCTGAATAATCTGCCATCCTATACAATGCATTGGTATCCCATGTGGCAGCCATGGCAATAGCCTGCGGGTAAACTGTAACTTTATACGGTGTTCTGGCTACTCCGTGTAGAACTTCATTCCACCAATCATATGCAGGAATTCCCAGGCGATCAATGGCTGGGGCATGGTGTAGCATTTGTCCGACTTTCTCTTCCAGGGTTAAACGTTCCGTCAGATCATTTACCCTTTGTTCAAAGGATAAGGTCGCATCCCAGAATGGTAAAGATTTAAAATTCTGTGCAATAC
>JBGSNV010000073.1:0-19500 GCA_041739485.1 Chitinophagaceae bacterium | reverse complement strand
GCGGGTCAGTTACCCTAATGTTGAGGCTGTCAATACCATCGCAGCCATTCAGCTGAAAAACATAATACACTTTATAGGTGCCAATACCTGCAGCCAAAGGATTAAAAATACCAGCATTGGTAAGGTTGGGATGGCCGCTCCATGCGCCACCGGCAGGTGTGCCTCTAAGCTGCACCGACAATGCATTGTTACAGGCGGTGGTATCAGCGCCAGCACTTACAGTGGGGCGGTTTATTACATTTACAGTGGTGGATGCGGTGGCACTACAGCCATTGGCTAGTGTGCCTGCCACCGAATAGGTGGTGGTGGTGGTGGGTGAAGCTAATACCTGTGCAATGTTGGAAACATTCAGGCCGTTGGCAGGGCTCCATGTGTAAGTGTCGGCACCCGAGGCGGTGATAATAGCAGGCGCACCAATACAAATGGTGGTAATGGACGGATCTACATTTATCACAGGTGTACGTTTTACCCGCACATTCACTGTATCGGTGCTACTGCAATTGGCACCTGCCGAAGCAGTAAGCACATAAGTAAGTATAGTATCAGGTGAAGCACCTGTGTATCTAAAATTTAAAAGCGGATTAGCTATCGCAGGGTTTGAAAGCCCGGTAGTGGGTTGCCAGCTATAATTCATACCTGCCGGTGCCACGCCTATATTAGTGCCTAAGCCGCTACAATATTCCCTGTCGGGCCCTGCATTGGCGGGTACAAAATTTACCACGCTCACTGTAGCTGTAGCAGTGGCACTGCAATTATTACTCAATCTGCCTGTTACTGTATAAATGGTGTTTTGTTGGGGGCTGGCAGTTACTGTTGCCAGATTAGTAGCGCTTAGCCCGGTGGCAGGTGTCCAAGTATATTCATCAGCACCACTCACAGACAGTTGGGTAGAACTACCGGTACAAACAGAGGTTACTGCCGGCTGTACTATTAACCGGGGGGTACGGTTCACTTTTACCAAAACCGTATCAGTACTGCTGCACTGTACGCCATTTGAGGCTGTAAGTACATACACAAGGGTAGTGTCAGGGGAAGTGCCGGTGTACTCAAAATTCACCGTTGGGTTGGCTACAAACCTGTTAGAAAGTCCGGTGGCTGGCTGCCAGCTATAGCTCATACCTGCCGGCTGAACGCCAATAGTGGTAGTTCCTCCACTACAGTAAGCTTTATCGGGCCCTGCATTGGGGGGTACAAAATTGATCACACTTACTACGGAGGTGCGGGTAGCGTTACAGCCATTGGCCAGCGACCCCACTACTGTGTAGGTAGTATTCACGGCAGGTGAAGCTACTACCGATGCAATATTGGATGCACTTAATCCTGCTGTAGGTGACCAGCTATAAGTATCTGCCCCATTGGCAGTGAGTACCGCAGCCCCTCCTGTACAAACAGAGGTGGTGGCCGGCAATACAGATAGGTTCGGACCTTTTTTTACCCTGACTTCTACCGTATTGGTGCTAAAACAATCCGGGCCGGTAGATGCCCTTAGCGTGTAGGTAATGGTAGTATCATCTGCCGGTCCCGTGAAAAAATAATTAAAAACAGGATTGGCAATATTAGCATTGCTTAACCCCAACACAGGAGTCCATTGATAAACAACGCCAGATACAGCACTTACTCCCAGGGTAGCATTTACGCCACTGCAAACCTCCCGGTCAGCACCTGGATTTGCGGTGGGCCGTGGCCCAATAATTACCTGTTTAGTGCCGGTTGTAGTACCACAGCCATTGGTAGCAGCGAGTGTTATATTAAAAGTACCATTGCCTCCATAAGCTACCGGGCCGGGGTTGAGGGTAGTGGATACAGCAGGGGTGCCGCCGGCAAAAGTCCATGCATAGCCAGGGGTGCCCGGGCCATAACAGTTGGTAACAGTAGCTACCGGGGTTAAAGCATTGCCGGCACAAATGCCATTCACGTTGCTTAAATCTACTTTGGGTCTTGCTGCCGCAAAAAATGTATCAATGTACATAGCACTTGCGCAATTTGCAGCAACTGTATTTACCCTTAAAGTAATAATATACCTGCCAGGACTTGTAAACCTTAATTTAGGGCTTCGACTTGTAAAATTGGTGCCATCCAGAAAATCGAACCCGGCATTGGTGCCACAATTTTCAAGATCGGCGTAGGTAATTTGCCATTGGTAGGTTTCGCCACCGCAAGTACCCTGCGGGCTGGTATTATTCAGGTCAATTTCAGCAGGTGCACAACCGGTTTTCGAGCTAAGGTTAAAAGAGGCGGTGGGAGGCAGGCGAACGCAAATTACTTCTTCGGTGCTATCTACTCCGCACAGTTCGTTGGCTGCATAAATTTTTACCCGGTAAGTGCCGGTTTGAGTAAACAATACATTTAAGTTGGCACTTCCTTCAGTCCAGGTAAAGCCATCATCGGGACGGCCATTTACTGAGCCAAGTGAGCCTGCGGTAATGGTATAGCCGGTTGCAGGGCTTATTTGCCATACACGTTTGCCTGAATTCACACAACTTGAACTGCTGCCGCCGGTGGGCGTAATATTGCCACCGTATACATTTGTCTCCGTAAAATTAATAGATGAGTTTACACAAATATTTCTGCCGGGACTTATAGCCATTCCGGCTTTGGGCTTTCCGGAAACATAGATAGGTATTACACTTACACTGGTAGTTCCGCAGGGGTTTTCTACATCAAGTACTGCTCTGTATGCATTATCAAAATTAATGGCTCCATTGCTGCTTGTTTGGCCACAGGAGGTAGATTGAAAAATATGAGAAACTTCTGCAGGAGCAGGATGCTGAAATACCTGAGGCGTAGAATTGTCATTTACCGTAACCCTGTACAAGGTGCCCGGGGCATTGTTTTCAAATTCATTTATATTAAAGGTCAGTGCATTGGGAGCGCAAATACTTGCATTCCCCCTGCTGGCAAATCCTCCTGCCGGGGTAGTGCCAACAAATACATTGTAGTTACGTACCCCTTCACATCCATCTGCGTCCCGCACCCTTACCGACATGTTGGTATTGCCTCTTAAATAGGTGCGAAGAATAGGATTGGAAAATCCTGTTGGCCAACTGGTAAACGTAGTATCAGGGTTTCCGTTACCCCACCTGATGGTGTACTGAGTGTTTTGGCTTACCGTTTTCGAATTATTTATAAAGGAAAACTCGAATGCCGGAACATTCTCGCATTTGCGAAAGGTGGGTACCCCATTAAAACTTGCCAGAAATTCAAAATTATTGGCACCCCTTGCAACTGCAGGATCCGGGGTTCTTTTTACAGTAATGGTTTTGGTAATAGAATCGGTACAGTTGCCACTGTTGGTAGCTATCAGCTTAACTACAAATGGTTGTAACAGTGGACCATCCGGATCCGTTTCATAATCATGGGCAGGGCTTGTTTGTGTAGAGATGGGTCTGCCATCGCCAAACGACCACCGGTAACTTATACCTGCGCCTCCGGTGGTGGTATTGGTAAATTGCATGGGTGTATTGGCACACTCGCCATTAGGCGAATGGGTAAAATCAGGGATGGGGAATACATCAGTAACCCTTACCAACACAAAAGTGGAATCGCGGAAGTTGCCTTGGCTTACTACCTGCCAGGTGGTATCTAAGCCGGCAGTATTATAATTTACTGGAAATAAATTGGTACCAATAGCACTTCTTGGACTTCCATTGTTGAACCTCCAGCTTATTGTTGTGTTGGCAGGCCCGGAAACCTCGTTAAAATATTGAATAGAAGACCCCCTGCAAATAGTAATCGTTTCGGCTTCGGTCAAAACCCGGTTGCCTACCCGTATACCCGGACGGGGTTGGGCATAAAGCATTGAAAAAGAACCCACTCCAATTAAAAAGAATATGCTTAAAATCAGGCGAAACTTCATTTATTCTTCCCTCTGGGGCATGTTTAAGGTTAATTTTCCAAAATAGGCTAGAGAAAAAAGGACAATGTTTATACAGGTTTAAATATTCACTGAAATCAAATGTATAAATAAAGTTTTAGGAAAAAAACAAACCGGAGGGCTTTTTTTTGAAATCCGGCAGGGCTGATTGTGAAAAGGGATTCCGATAGTCCCGAATTTCGGGATCGGAAGTGAAAAGTCAAATGTGAAAAGTGAAAAAGTGTGCATGCCTAAAATAGGTTGACGAAAAGGCACACAACAAACCTTATACTTCAAACCCAAACAACCTAATTCCCAATCAACCAATTAACCAATCCCACTTATGCCTTGGTGGTTCAAAAAGATTCAAAGAGCATTTGCTTATTTAAATCATAGCATATTTTATTCAGGAACTTTTGAAAATTTAAAGCAACTTTCTTCCGATTCCTTATCCCTGAACAAACACATTTCCATATCTGATTTAATGATACCCCGGTATTTTGATTCTACAAATCCTTCGAGTTTTGCATCCTCGGTGCCTTTATTATTTACCTGAATGGTAATTTCATTCCCTTTTATCTTATAGGTTCCCTTCTGCGAAAAGGTTTTATCCCGTTTAAACCATTTGGCTACAGACTCCGGGTCAAACGAAGAAACGGACTGCAGATAGACGCTTCCATCATCGTAAAATTTCAAGTATGTAAATATTTCAATGTTAGCTGCAGCAACACCTCCTGTTTTAGCGATGTACATACCACCAAAGGATATTTGTTGGGGGGAGGGTTCCTGGGCTAATGAAGGAAAAGCTACAAAAAGGACGCATGTTAAAGCAAAGAGTGTTTGTTTCATATGTTCATTTTTAGTGCGCTGGCTAAAGCCAGCTGGTTTTATTTGTCATATGGTTCCGATAGCTATCGGAACCCCAATGATCATTTGTGCTCGGGTGTGCGGCAGCTCGTGGGGATTTCATGTATATTTATTTTAGGTGTTAATTATCTTGAATCCATTAATAACGAACAATGATTTGGAATTTTTTTTGCCCCACCTTCTTTGCAGGGTAGTGTCTTATAAACCCCTAAAATAATACCGATTCGGATGTGTATTGTGCATGGTTGAAGACATGGAACGATCGAAATATAAAGTATCTAAAATTTCAATGGTATCACCGAAAATATTCATTGTGCATAAACAAGTATAATACTCTTTTTCAACAGATTTTATTTCAATATTAACAGGAATGGTAGCCAAAATCGAATCCTTATAAGACAACTTGATTTTGCTGTAAGCATTGATAAACAAATCAAAAGAACAATCGGATTTCCATATCACTCTATTTCTTAATTCCTCTCCATTGGGTCTTAATTCAACTTGTATGCTATCCATTCTGCTCACTTTTACAAGTTCACTTCCCTCTTTCGCATAATAATAAAAGTGACCATCTTTAATTTTTGAGCATTCCGGATCTGAGGTCCCTCTTTTCCCCGGGAGCATAGCCAATAGAGAAAAAATAAAGAAGATATAGTAAGTCATAGCCTTATTGAATTTTGAAAATGGAATAAAAAAATAATACCGCTTTAAAATGGGGTTATCCCATAAGGGGGACAAGACTGCATTTTAAAATCTCTCACTGCCAAAAAATCTGCAGAATTTTCGGGAGAAAAAAACGTCTTCGTAGCGTGTACCCTTATCTAAAATCTTTTACCAAGAGCAGCCCCTATCGAGGGTATCAGCCCGTATTTATTGATGACCGGTGTAAAACCAATCCGCCACATCATCCCCCCCGGAGTGTGCCTTCTATAACCCAACGACGGAATAAAATTGACAAAATGTTCTCCATTAGAACCTTTACTGCCGGTAAACAATTTCGCATCCACCCTTGTCGGGGTCACCCCAAATCCGGCATCAAGAAAGGAATTTTCTTTGCGGAGTTTAAAAAGGTAATGGATCCCAACAGGAATCGTGAGGTAAAAGGCATTCTCCGTATAAAAGCCTACCCCAATCCTGACGCCAAGCCCCGGTTTTTTGGTTAGTTGACGCTCATAGTTCAGCGAGCCAAAAAGCCCCAAACCTCCTGCCTCAAAATAAAGATCGTTTTTCTGAAAAGGCTGCTGACCCTGTACAAGGAATACCTTGCAAAGTATAAAAATGGTCAGAATTGGTTTCAACATCGGAAAGGATTTTATTGGTTAAAAAAAGATATACTGATTATTTAATAGGTCTCTGTCAAATGCTGCCTTATGGATGGCTTTGGATTAAAAAGATTGCATCTACACAATCGGGTAAAAAAACTCCCCATCAGGAACTATTCATACGCCATGTTCCTGTCGCTACATCTTCCACAGTAAAATCGGGTTGATCCTCCAACACACTTACGATCTCCCATTTCCCCGAAAAGCAATCCTTTTGCGGATTAAACTGTCCCTCATAATACACTATGTACCCCTCCAAATCATCTGTTTTAAAAGTATTTCCCCATTCATCTATGCCCAAATTGGTAGGGTATTGCTTGGTAAAACTTATAAAAGTATCCTTTATAAACCCCTTCACAATGGCAATCTCTCCATCCGCACCCATGCCCTCCCAATCAATAATCCTTCCTTCAAATTGTCCCTCTGAAAACAATTCTACAAAAAGCCGGAACTCAGCCTCTTTACCTGCGACTATCCCCCCATATTCAGGGCCATATTGAAAGAACCCTTGATATTGCCCTACTGAAAGTAGATGTGCCATGCAAACTGATTCATAAAATGATTGTGCAAAATTAATGGATACCATTCAGCGAACCCTTTTTAGTCTTGCCGCAATGATGGAAGACTGCTTGCGTGTATTTGTGAATTGCTGTAAACCTGATAAAAAGAAAGGGGCACTCCCAATTGTCAGCCATATGATAAAGTTAACCGGAAGCAGCCTGAAATATGCATTGACCCCAAAAAGGCTTAAGGAAAAAAGTAAAACAATCGTGGCATCTTTAATCCGCACCTGCGTTTCAGAAAATCTTTTGATATGCAGGCTGTTCATTTTCCGGACATTTTCCCGGTAATATTTTCCCGGCAAATAAGCTGCTATCATAGATATATTATGAGCAATATAAATGCCGGAAACACCCAACAGGAAATATTGTAGAAAAATAAAAATCTGATCGTAAAGAACAGGAAAATTTTCAATATCCCCGTAATTATAATGATACAAAATATGATCGATTGCCAATATCAGCAATATGATGGAACTCCATACACTTAAAGCAAGTCTTGCTCCTTTACCTAAATGGCTATATGTAAAAGCATGATAGAGTGCAGTGACAGAAAAACAAATATTTATATAGAGGAGTAATTTTACGATAAGGAGGTCTGTTTGCCAATACCCGTTTGCCCAAAGCCAATAGTTGATAGCCGCCGTTAATAACAGGGTGGTTCCTTCTGTAATGCTGACCGTTAACTTCCTGTAATGAACAATCAGGGCAATCAGAATAAAGGAACCCAAAAAATGCCATGGCCAACTTTCTAAATGCGCTTCAAAACTGTAATAGCCTTCTCTTCTACCCCTGCCAAAAGCCGAAAAGCTTAGGAGATAGGCACCAAGGGCAGTCCATAAAACAGGTATCCATTTTTCAGCAATCCGCCTGTATTCCAATACAAGTCCGAGCAAAAGCGCTATAAAACTTAAACGAAATATTTTTCGATCGGAAATATGGACTCTTTGGAATAAATAAATAGTAACCCCAACAACAATGGCAAACAATACTGCCAATAGAAAAAGAAGGCGTTTAGACCCTTTGGAAAGTTGCTTTTTCTGCTTATTCACCTTTATATTTTGAGGATAAAGAATTCTGAGTGTCAAAGAAAAGAAAATATCCGGAAATTCTTAAACATCATTTTTCAAAAATGCCATAGGCGGGAAAATCCTACGAGCAGATGCAAACCCACGGTACATCATTATTAGCGTTTCGCAGACTATTCGGTCGGGCAGGCATGATCTTTGATCTACCGAGGGGTGGATTCAAAATGGACTACCAAATATAAAGCCCAGTAAAAAATCTTGAGAAGAGAAATGCATTCCGCATTCACGTTATTGCAAACAAACATTGAAGCATTTGGGGGATTAGTGATGGCAGGGCATTAAAAGCAAAAATGCTCAATTAAACACTGATGCCAAATATTTGCACAAATGTTTAATTAAGCACTGTCGCCCCCTTTTGCAAAACCCTTATTTAGCGGTTCGTTGTTTGCTTCTTCGATTTGTTTGCAATTCTGTTGTAGTCAAGACATATGTTTATAAAGTATTCAAAATCTTTTTTGTCCTTAAACCCGTCCGGATTTATGTAGCAATAACCCTTATATTCTTTGCCCTTCATCAACATTGTTTCATAACCGGTTTTCTCAGAAAGCTCCTCTTGCAATTTAGGGTCGAAACGTAACATCAAATTTTCGCCACTTACACAGACACAAGTTTTTTCGTTTACCATAAAGTTTAAAACGGCAAACATTTCTTTTTCTTCAATTTTTATGTCTGGAATTTCGGCAAGAAATTCTCTGACCTTGTTAACAAGGTTTGTATCGTAAGCCATAATTGAAAACTACTTTAGCGAATGAAGTCCGATTGTATTGCCTTCTGTATCAATAAAAATGGAAACATAACCAAATTCACCTATATGCATTTTAGGTTGAACCAATTTTCCACCTGCTTGCAATATTCTATTTTCTTCTGCAACACAGTCTTCTGTTTCGAAGTAAACTACTGTGTTATTTGCACTTGGTTGCATATCCTTCTTTTCTACCAAAGCACCTGATATGTTTGGACTTTCATTATCAAAAGGGAAAAGTGATTGTTTGCCCCATTCAATAGGAAGGTCAGTAAGCTTGATACCGAATACTGTTTCGTAAAATTTCTTTGCCCGGTCTAAGTTTGATACGTGAATATCGAACCAACCAACTGGATTTACATTTGCCATTTTATACTATTTTATGTTTGTTGCAAAAATGCATCGCAAAAATACATTGACATAAAAAGGCGAAATTGTAAAAATGGGACAACACTAAACTTTACTATCAAAAATCAAAGACATTTTTAAATCTTCTCCATAAAACTCTTTGGGTGTCAGTCCTGTAAATTCTTTAAAATCCTTTATAAAATGTGCCTGGTCGAAATATTCGTTTTCATAAGCCAAATCAGTAAGGCTTGTAACTTTATTGGTTAATAATTTCTTTAAAGTCGCTTGTATTCTTATGGTTTTGGATAATTGTTTGGGGCTTAAACCAATGGTAGTTGAAAATTTTCGGGCCAATTGTCTGCGATTAATATTATTTTTCAGGGAATGTTCATTTACAGAAAACTGTCCGTTAGCATTTAAAATAGTTTCAATGGTAGATTTTACAACATTGTCTATGGTTTGTTTATCTGTTAAACGTTTTAATAAAAAGGTTTCGATGAGATCTATTCTTTCAAAAGTAGAGTTTGCGTTTAAAATATTTTCTCCGATTTCTTCTCCGTCTTTTCCAAATAATTTACCTAATGGAACGGCTGTGTTTTCCATTTCTTTTATCGGAATGGTCGAGAAAGGCAAAAAACCGTTTGGGTGGAACCGAACAACAAAAGAGCCCGTAATACCCATCGGTTCTACAACATAAGGTTTTGTCAATTGTCCAATTAAAAAACATTTTGGCAAGGTTATACTTTCCCGGCTATTTGGGTGGTGTTTATAGGTGTCTCCGTAGTGGAAAATTAACTTCATGGTCCCATCTGGTACAATGGTGTTTTTTAAAGGAGTATTTTCTTTGGCACTTTCCAATGTCCAATAACACTTTACAAATTCCGTCAGTTCGCTGCACGGTTCAAAAATATTTGGTTTCATTGGATTGCTATTTTCTTGTCGGGTGTCGATTTACAATGAGCGCTAACCGAACAGGTATTTGCGAAGGCTGGGAAATAGAATTTCGTCCAGCCTTGCTAACCGCTGCGTAATTTAGAAATAAAAGTTGATAATTTGAACATAGCTAAATTAATAACATCCTGCACGATATGATGCCAAATTGAATAAAAAAAATGATACACGGCTTCCGTCCGCACAGCTTTTGCAAATACCCATGATAGCGTTCCCTGCTTTTCATCCAGGATGTTATTCAACTGGTAGAATAAGGAATTTTTCTATTCCGCAAAGTTATCAATAGGATTTCCAATATTCCTGCAATCAGAAATGCAATATCTTCATGGACAACAAGTTGCAGTACAGCAAAAAAACCAATGATTGACCAAATTAAGGAATAATCAAAATTGAAAGCGGTATTTTCGTATTAAACCACATGAGTATTCCAAATGTGAAAATAGTTGTCAGAAATAGTTAAGCGAATATTGGAGAAGTTGGGTAATAGTTTCCAAATACATAATCCACAAAAGGATAAATGATTATAGCAAATGTCATCAATAAGGCTCCGACCCCATCCAAATTTATCAAAACGAAATTTGTAAGCCAACTTATTGATTATAACTCCTTGATAAAAAGCAGGAGTCCCTGCAGAATAAAATTTCCTTCGAACAAATAAGCAGCCTTATTTATTCGGGCTAAATAAAGCATATGATATACAATCCCATTGATAACCAAAAAAAGATGGTATAACATTTATTAACCTGTCAGCTTTAGCAATTGTTTTTGTTGAAAGAAAAATTACAGTCAAGCCAGGTAAGTAAAAGGCAATCTGCATGGGGAAGACAGATTGGTTATCGTTTTTAAAACCCTCTAAAAAATGTTTAATTGTAAAAGGCAGTTTCATTTTCTTATATTCATGCTATTATTGCTATATGCCCCATTTCAGGAGTTTTTTAGTTTAATATAATAGATTTGCTTAGTAATATGCATGCAACTATGAAATGTTAGTCTTTAAAACTGAAGTAAGAAAAACTTATCAATCATGATACATTTATGAAACCTGCAACCCAATACACTAAAAACGGACGTATCAATATTGCCTATCAGGTTTTTGGTGCTGGCCCAATTGATCTGGTATATATTCCGGGATGGGTTTCTAATATTGATCTGATGTGGGCTTGCCCGGAACTGGTAAATTTTTTGTTGGAACTGGGTAAAATAGCGAGGGTCATTTTATTTGATAAGCGTGGAACAGGACTTTCGGATCGTATTGTAGAACTCTCTACATTAGAAGAAAGAATGGATGATATCGGGGCAGTTATGGATGCAATGGGTTCACAGAAAGCCGTTTTGTTTGGGCATTCCGAAGGAGGATCTGTCTCCGCTTTGTTTGCCGCTACTTATCCAAACCGCACCATTTCCCTGATCACTTTCGGCATCTTCGCCAAACGCAGGTATGCGCCTGACTATCCATGGGCGCCTACTGACGAAGAGCGTCAGAAGGTATATGATATGATCGAGCATAGCTGGGGAAGTGGTGACATGGAACTGGAATCATTGGCTCCATCAAAAGCCAATGATAAAATATTCATGGATTGGCTGGCCAATTATTTTCGTTCGGGCGCCAGCCCAAGTGCG
This sequence comes from Chitinophagaceae bacterium, assembly GCA_041739485.1. GTDB lineage: Bacteria > Bacteroidota > Bacteroidia > Chitinophagales > Chitinophagaceae > Phnomibacter. The sequence continues at coordinate 8,149 of JBGSNV010000073.1, read as the reverse complement.
GCCATGGTGCTTACTAAAATGAACACCGAAGTGGATATTATTGACATTTTAGGTTCTATCAAAGTACCCACTTTATTGATGCAGCGTACCGATGACATTGATGTGAAAATGGAGGAAGGCAGGTTTATTGCTGATCGCATCAAAGGATCAAAATTTGTTTCGTTTGAGGGTAATGATCACTTGTTTTGGGTGGGTAATACAGAAGAGATTTTAGCAGAGATGAAATCTTTTATTACCGACGGAAAGCCTGAAAAGAATTATGAAGAAAGGCTTTTTACAATCGTAGCCGGCCGTATGAATGCTTCTGCTACCGGCCATATTAGCCACAAGGAGCTGATTGATAAATTAGTAGCTCAATATCGTGGGAAAATTCTTCAATACACAGCGCAAAATTTTATTGCCACATTTGAAGGCCCCAGTAAAGCGGTTCACTGTAGTATAGATCTGGTAGAAGCGCTCCGGGTTTTGAACACGAAGCTGGCAATCAGTATTAATATCAGGGAGGCGGCTGTTGATACGGCTCATTTCATCAATGGAGAAACTGAACATTTTATAGAAACCATACTATCCCAGGCCGAAGCTGGTGAGATCATTATTTCACAGGCAGTAAAATATTTACTTTCAGGAGCCGGGCTAAGCTTTATAAAGCATAATACCATACTTTCATCTTCCAACGGTGACCCTCTTTCGTTGTTCAGGGTAAAGAATGATTTGCAATCGCACGATCAGGTAATTGAATTCAGCCAGAAACAATTGCTTCAAAATGATTCTTTTTTGGAGAATACACTCCAGGTAATCGACAACCACCTTGGCAATGAGCTTTTCGGCGTTGAAATGCTCTGCAGGGAAATGGGTGCAAGCGAGCGTCAGTTGCAGCGTAAACTCAAAGCTGTTACCAACAAGTCCCCAAACCAATTGATTGCATCTGTAAGGATGCACCGTGCCCGGGAACTCATGCTGCAGCAAAAACATAATATTGCTGAGATTGCTTTTCAAACCGGTTATTCCAATCCATCTTACTTTACAAAGTGTTTCAAAAAAGAGTTCGGCCTAAGCCCCTCTGCTTTATTACAAAAGCAAAGCTGATCTCCACCTGTCGGTTTTTTCACAGTTTGTCGGTTTTGTTATACCTGGTTATCCATACCTGTCGGGAATATCATCATATTTGCCGCATTTGTTCTATATCCATAGTACCATCTCAATCTACTTTTGCATCAGGAAAACAGTAAAAAAAGTTACCCGTTTTACCGGCGTACTTTCTCATTTACCAGATACATTGAATCAATAAAAAACAATTTAAAAATGCAAAATTTTAAGTGCGAGTACATCTGGCTTGATGGATATCAGCCCGAAGCTAATCTGAGAAGTAAAACTAAAATTATCACAGCTGATGAAGCGCCTTCATTGGAAAACCTGCCGCTTTGGTCCTTTGATGGAAGCTCTACTGCCCAGGCAGTGGGTAGCTTATCTGATTGCCTGCTGAAGCCTGTAAAGCTGGTGAAAGACGCCGGGCGCAGAAATGGTTACCTGGTAATGTGTGAGGTATTGAATGCCGATGAAACCCCTCACAAAACCAATAACAGAGCTAAGTACGAAGATGCTGAGGATTTTTGGTTTGGTTTTGAACAGGAATATGTCATTACAAAAAACGGGCTTCCATTGGGGTTTCCGGCAGAGGGATACCCGGCACCGCAGGGTAAATATTATTGTGGTATTGGCAGTGAGAACGTGGTAGCCCGGGAACTTGTAGAAGAACACATGGAGCTATGCCTGGCTTGTGGCCTGAATATAACAGGTATTAATGCAGAGGTGATGTTGGGTCAATGGGAATTTCAATTATTAGGAAAGAGCGCAAAAGATGCTGCTGATGATCTGTGGTTGGCCAGATACTTATTGCTGCGGGTTGCTGAAAAGCATAATGTGGAAATAGAACTTCATCCAAAACCGGTGAAAGGAGACTGGAACGGTTCAGGCATGCATACAAACTTCTCTAACGAAAGAATGAGATTAGAAGGCGGAGAATATTATTTTCAAATGATCCTTGACAATTTTGAAGAAAATCATGAGGAACACATTGCAAATTATGGTTCTATGAATCATGAAAGGTTAACAGGCCGTCATGAGACACAGTCTATCAATCAGTTTTCATACGGGGTAAGTGACAGGGGTGCGTCAATACGAATTCCGCTGACCACAGTAGCAAATGGGTGGAAGGGTTATTTGGAAGACAGGCGCCCTGCATCTAATGCATGTCCTTATTTGATCACTTCTAAAATTTTGGAAAGAGTTCCGGAAGAAGTTTTTGTTTAAATAATAAGTGGTCCCGTTTTCTAAAAGTAAAGTGAACGGCAGACCCAATGTGCTAGTTCATGCCAATTAAAAATTTAAAACACCGTTTTGATCACCCGTGGTGTAAGCGTACATACGGATATAGAAATGCAGGGTATTGATGCTGCCTATCACAAAGAGACAAGTTCCCATAACGAACGAATTGAATTTCTAACTAATATTTATAACTATTAAAATAAAAAAAATGAAAAAAGGAAAATACATTGATTATAACATCATAATGGCCTGTTTATCCAGTAATAAAGAAAGAGCAAGGTTCCGGATTATTGATGAAATGATCAGCAAGGCCCACAAAGACAGCAGCAATGCCATTTGTAAAAAAAGTGAGCTGCTACAGGAAAGTAAAAAAAATGATGTAATTAGTGCTAAAATGATTGCGGTATCGACATAACGGATTATCGCTTACAATTCGATAAGGAGGCTCACAGTTTAAACTTGCCATCCTTATTCTAAACGACAAGCAAGCTGCAACTGATGTAAAGAGCGGTTGCAGAGATGATTTTCCGAACCGCCGTATACGCGACCCGCTTGGCCTGTCCTGAGCCTGTAGAAGGGTACAGTAGTATGAGAGGCGTACCTCATCGCTTACAAGCGGTGAGGCCGTCTACTCGATTAGCGGCATACGCTTTTTTCTGTCATGGTTTGAATTTTTCAAATGTATTACCATTGATTTTATATGCTCCTGCTTCGTTTGTGCTAAGCCATAGGTGCGCTGCTTTACTTCTGTCGTGTCTTTTCGTAATTGGATAGGTACTTGTTAAGTCTTTCAACTTTTTATCATCAACTTGATTTTCTTCACGTAGATTGAGATTTATCGCTCTGATTTTAAAAATTTGCTTCAAAGTTTATTCTTCAGGTCGGGATAAAAACTGCTGTGTAAATAATTTGTTTTTTGTGGTGATCGTTTGAACGATAAAGTCTGCTGCAACTTTTAAGTTTTCTGGAATGTTTGGTCTAATGTCTTTAAATACTTCTTTGTTTGGCTCATTACGAAACATATAGTCTTTATATGTCTTACCAAGTTCAATAAGTTTTTCATTATTATTTGTCTGTCCGAAAGTTAAAGCAGTTAGAAAAAATCCTAAAAGTGCTAATGCTTTTTTTTTCATTGATTCATTTGTGAGGTTTATAAAATGGCACCTGACAAATTTCACATACGCGTATCAACATACTCCCTTTAAAAAATCCATATGGATTATTCATACCGGTCTTGAAGCCTTTGTAAATATATTACACGTATATGAAACTTTTATCATTCGATGATATTGAATTTTGAAAATACCATTTTTTCAGCTTTGCGAAGGCTGCAACATAAGGGTAAAATTCAGTTATGGTTATTTTATGAGCCAAATGGAATGTCTTTATTGATACTGCATCGCTTGATTCCATTAATGCCACCCTGCCCGATATTGAACTGAAAACCAGGAACAACAGGCAAAGAAAACAGGCCGACCTGAGATTTTTTAACATTGAAGACCAACAGGCCGATTACGGCGCCATCGCCCTTATTGTAAGGGAAGTAGAATAGGTGTTTACGGAAGAGCGACTTGCAACTCTGACCACTGCGCTAGATGAAGTAGCAGCAGCAACGTCATCTGTGGTATATGTAATTAACTATCAGAATTGTGTAAGTTGTTTTTAATGAACGGTTTTAGTTTTGTATGCTACATACTAGTCTTTGGTAATTATTTGGCATGTTAGTTTGGTGCGTTTGAAACCTGGTATACTGCTTGTTTTCAAATTTTCTCCCGGAATATTCAGCTAGCAACAAATAGTGTAAGCGATTTTCAAACTAGTATTCCGATCAATAACAGTTTCCAGATTTCCAATAGTAGAATTTTATATACCCCTCAAAAAATTAAATATGGCAGCACTCGAAAAATGGAATGACAGGATTGAAACAGATAAGTTGAGCGAGGACGAAGAAAGCATTCTCAGCCAGATGGGATTGAGCGGAAGTTCCCGCAGAAAATTTTTAAAACAGGCTTCTGTGGCAAGCCTCAGCATTTGGGCCTCCACTTATTTTACTTCCGAAGCATATGCAGGCGTTATGAACGATTTGGCTGCCAATCCCGATGTTTTTATGAATGAAATTACAGTGAACCTTCGGGTGAATGAGATGATGAAATCCCTGACGATTGATTCAAGGGTTACTTTATTGGATGCGCTTCGGGAGCGGCTTGAGCTCACCGGGTCTAAAAAAGGTTGTGACCATGGGCAGTGTGGTGCCTGCACGGTAATAATAGATGGAAAAAGGCAACTTTCCTGCCTTACGCTTGCAGCAACCTGCGGAGACAAAGCCATCACCACCATAGAAGGGCTGGCCAAAGGCGGCAAAATGCATCCGATGCAGCAGGCATTTTTAAAACACGATGGGTTTCAATGTGGGTATTGTACGCCGGGTCAGATCTGTTCTTCCGTAGCACTTTTAGAGGAGGCTAAGCATGGCAATGCCAGTTTTGTAACAGAAAATTTCACGAACATTAAAAAGAATCTGAAACTTTCTGAAGAAGAGATCAGGGAAAGAATGTCTGGCAATATTTGCCGTTGTGGTGCATACAACAATATCGTGCAGGCTTTTAAAGAAGTGCATTCCGGCGATGATGAAATGCCTACCTGGGAGTTTGCTACACAGGAACAAATGGAACGGGCAAAGAAGGCATAGCCCCTGTTACCTATCCTTAGCATTTACATTTTAAATTAATCAACATGAGACCATTCACTTTTACAAGTGCAGAAAATACAGGGCAGGCGCTCGGCGCCGTAAAGGAAAACTCAAAATACCTCGCCGGTGGAACCAACCTGATAGACCTGATGAAGGAAGATGTGGAGCGCCCCGAACAGTTAATTTATATCAGCGGGCTGGCGTATAATAAAATTACCAGCAATGAAAATGGCGGGCTCACCCTCGGTGCAATGGCGAGTAACGCAGAAACGGCCAACCACCCGGAAGTGCGCAAAAACTATCCCCTGCTTTCCATGGCTATGCTATCTGCGGCCTCTGCCCAGATCAGGAATATGGCCAGCAACGGTGGTAATTTATTACAACGTACCCGTTGCCCTTATTTTTTTGAGGTATCAATGCCCTGCAACAAAAGGGAGCCAGGTAGCGGCTGTGGCGCCAAAGATGGCATGAATGCCTTGCACGCCATTTTTGGTTATAGTGATAAATGTATTGCGGTGCACCCTTCCGATATGTGTGTGGCATTGGCCGCAATGGAGGCAACCGTAGAAGTGCAGCAACCCGGCGGTGGCTCACGTATGATCGCTTTCACTGATTTCCACCGATTGCCGGGCGACATGCCGGAGAAAGATACCAACCTGCAACCGGGAGAATTGATCAGCGCTATCCATCTTTCTAAACCAATATTTTCTGATTATTATTATTACCTAAAGATCCGGGAGCGCTCCAGCTATGCATTTGCCTTGCTTTCCGTTGCAGCCGGGCTTCAGGTAAATAATGGTGTCATCAGCAAAGCAGGATTGGCCATGGGCGGTGTGGCACACAAGCCGTGGAAGCTTACCAAAGCCGAAGCTTTTCTTGCTGGCAAAAAGCCCACGCAGGCAAACTTTGAAGCAGCGGCCAGGCTGGAAATGAATGACGCAAAACCATTTAAGGAGAATAAGTACAAAGTAGAAATGGGAACGAGGGCCATTGTGCGGGCGCTTACGCAAGCGTTCGAAAGAGAAGCATAATTGAAGAAACCTGTAAAAAATATTTTACGATGAAGACATCAAATGAATCTGCCACGGGGAAAGCAATAGACAGGGTGGAAGGCCACCTCAAAGTAATGGGGATGGCAAAGTATGCTTCCGAATTTCCGATACAAGATAAGGTATACGGCCAGGGGTTGAACAGCACCATTGCAAAAGGTGAGATCGTTTCCATAGACACTTCGGAAGCTGAAAAATTGCCCGGCGTTTTAAAGATCATTACTTACAAGAATGCGGAAAAACTAAAAACATTCGATACAGAGATGCCGGAGGTAACTACCAGCAGTATTGCGCCGGTATTGCAAACCAACAAGGTGCATTTTTACGGAGAATATGTGGGCCTTGTAGTGGCTGAAACTTTTGAGCAGGCGCAGTATGCGGCAAGGCTCGTAAAGTTTACCTATAAAAAAGATGCAAACCCTGCTATTCATTTAGAAAAATTAAGGGCAAAGGCTTACAAGCCAAATGAAAAATCTGATTATTCCCGTGGCGACCTGAAAGCGGGACTGGCAGCAGCAGACGAGCAAATAGAAGTAACTTATAATACACCCATAGAGCACCATCATCCCATGGAACTACATGCAGTTATTGCCAGTTGGGATAATGGAAAAGTGACGGCCTATGCAAGCCAGCAAATTGTAAACGATGCTACGATTACGATTTCCGACACTTTCCAAATACCGAAAAAAGATGTGAGGGTTGTGGCAGCATATGTGGGCGGTGGTTTTGGTTCTAAATTAAATGTAGAGCGCCATGTGATCATGGCCGTAATGGCTGCAAAAATGGTGGGTAAGCCTGTACAGGTTACCGTTACCAGGCCCCAGATGTTTACCAATACCGGCCTTCGCCAGCACAATGAACAGAAGATGAAAGTGGGCGCCAAAAAAGACGGAACGCTCACTGCACTATCGCACGAAACGCTTTCGCATACTTCGCCAACATTGGAATTTCAGGAAGCATGTGGGCTGGTAACACAAATGCTGTACAAGGTGCCCAATAATTTTGTTACGCACCGGCTGGTACCCCTTAATTTGCAAACGCCCTTTGCCATGCGTGCGCCCGGCGAGGCCACCGGAAGTTTTGCACTCGAGTCTGCCATGGATGAAATGGCCTGGAAATTAAGAATGGATCCCATCGATTTCAGGGTGAAGAATGATACACAAACTGACCCGAGCAATAACAAACCTTTTTCTTCCCGGCTGCTGGTAGAATGCCTGCGCGTTGGTGCAGAAAAATTTGGGTGGAAGGACCGCAAAACGGAACCCCGTACCCATAAAAAAGGCAACTGGCTCGTTGGCCATGGCGTGAGCGCTGCTTCCCGAAATTCTCCATACCTGAAAACAAACTCCAAAGTAATTTTAGCACTTGATGGTAACAAAGTAAATGCCACCGTGCAGATGGATGCTACCGATATTGGCACAGGCAGTTACACCATCATTGCACAAACTGCATCGGAGTACCTCGGCATTCCGGTAGAACAGGTGAATGTAGAACTGGGCGATTCTAATTTCCCTATAACACCCGGTTCCGGCGGTAGCTGGGGCGCTGCCTCCTATTGTAACGCTGCCATGGCAGCCTGCGAAAATGCGATCAACACACTCAAACAAAATCGCAATATTAAGGAAGCGGAAGACGTAGAACTGGCTGATCTGATGAAACAAAATCAGTTGAAAACATTTGAAGCCGGGGGCAGTGCCGGCCCTTCAAAAGAATTTGAAGAACACTCGGTTTATTCTTTTGGCGCAAACTTTGCTGAAGTATGGGTAGATAAAGACACCGGCATGTTTCGCATCAAACGTATGGTAAATGTGGGCGCAGCAGGTAAGATCCTGAATCCTAAAACAGCCTATGGCCAGATCATCGGCGGTTTAACGATGGGCACAGGAATGGCACTGGCAGAACAAACGCGTGTAGAACCTAATTTTGGAAATTTCATCACCCGTTCTTGTAGTCGGTAAACAACAATACAGAGAAAATGGCAATTAAGAATACAGAGAAAATGGCAACATAAATACAGAACTTTACAAAAGTATGTCAGTTTTCAATTGGCTCAAATATTGTTTTTCTATTTTTTAATCGGTAGCTT
>JBGSNV010000019.1:0-9460 GCA_041739485.1 Chitinophagaceae bacterium | reverse complement strand
TAGATCGGCAAAATCGGAACCCCGCCTTCCGAACTGTCAACATTGTTGAGCACAAAGGAAAAGGGTTTCATTACTTTCATATCGCCCAATTTCTCTTTGTTGATCCGGTTAAAATCGAGTTCGAGCTTGTTGTGCAATTCGTAAGAAAAGGCCGGGAAACGACTCCGGTCGTTGTTTGGCTTGTTTCGCACTATTTTTCGCCAGAGAATTAAACCCCGGTTAGCCTTGGTCTTTATTACAACGCCTTGGGTAATGGCTCTTTCAAGATTAATCTTTATCAGATTGGTATCTTTTATCTGTGCAGTGTAAATAATGTATGGGTCGTAGCCCACATAGGTAATCACAATCGAGTCGTCGGTAGATAGCTCAGCGTAATAAGTAAAAAAACCAAGCGAGTCCGTAGTGGTACCTTTTTTAGAAGGAAACCCCACTACCGAGGCATAGGGAATTGGTTCCTCGTTATGCTGATCCTTAACTTGTCCTTTTATTACAATGGCTTGTGCCCCGGACCCTAAATAGAAACCGGAAAGGATAAAGAGAATAATAAAACGACGGAACATAAAGGAACAAAGTTAGGTCGTTAGGTTAACCACAGCTTAAAATTGGCTTCCATTCATAAAAAATAACTTTTACGGTGTCGTGCATTGCTAATAAACCCGAAGGGATTAGTTAATTGGTTAATTAAGTGAATTAGGGGGAAGTCGTTGGGGCTAAAAACAACAACCCGAAGGGTTTGGTTAATTGGCAATAAGGTGGAGAGGAAATTGCAATAATAAAAATCCTAAACCACAAACAAAAAAATTTCAAACGGGCTATTGAGGAATTAAGTTAATTGTGTTAATGAAGTGGATTGAGTAGGAGAAATTCCAATAAAAAGAATTCCAAACCCGAATGTTTGGGTCCGAAGTTTCGGACCGAAGTTTCGGACCAAACGGGAAAGGTGAGACGGGAAAAGTCAAATGTGAAAGGTCAAACCTCAAACACACACTCAAACCAATAATAAATAATGAATCCTAAATAATAAATTTGAAATCAAAAATTTGCAATAACTCCGACCTACGCCCACAAATTAATAATCATTTAAGTTCTTTTTATGGCATGTATTGTCCGGTCCTGATGGTATTCGTTTAACTTTGCCACACCTTTTACTGTTTTTAAGCGCAATGATATGATGAGGAAAATTTTGCAACCGGTGGTTTGTATCCTGGTTATTTTTGGAACGATAATAACTTGTCAGGAACCGGCGATGGCCCAACGCCGCAAAAGAAAAAAAAAGAAAACCCCTTCCCCGACCGAAGTACTTACCCGAAATTTACAGAAACATGTTGCCTTGCTGGCAAGTGATAGTTTGGAAGGGCGCAGAACCGGAACCGATGGTGAAAAAAAGACGGTTCAATACCTTTCCGGGTATTATACTTCCCTTGGCATTTCCTCCAAAGGAACTGAAGGATATTTGCAGCCTTTTGATATTGATGAAGGAAAAGGGTTTACTGCCAAAAGCACGCTGCTTGTAGAAGGGGAAGCATTGCAGGGGAATACGGATTATTTTCCATTGCCATGGAGCGCCGAAGGAGCTATCCGCACTACGGCAAGTGTATCGCTGCACGAAAGCGGCGATGCGTGGTGGATGGATATTCACCCGATGCTTGAAGAAAATAAGAATAATCCTCATTTTCTGCTTGGCAACCATTTGCTGGAAGTGGCAAAAACAGCACAGGAAAACGGAGCCACTGCCATCATTTTTTACCATAGTGTAAAACCGGCGGAGGAAATGATGTTTATGCCCAAAGACCGAACAGAAGCTTTAACCCTTCCGGTGGTTTACCTTACACCGGGCGCTATCCAAAAACTAGGCATCGATCACTTGAGTGCACCCGAACTGCAAGCGTCGGTGGTTTTTGAAAAACGTGGAAGAACCGGAACCAATGTGGTGAGCTTTATCGACAATGAGGCACCCCTTACCGTTGTCATCGGGGCGCATCTCGATCATCTTGGTTATGGCGAAGATGAAAACAGCCGGCATACCGGAGAGCTTGCTATACACAATGGAGCCGATGACAATGCAAGCGGTACCGCCGCCGTGCTTGAAATAGCAAGGCTGATCAAAGAAAAAAAAGATACCCGGTTCAATTATCTGTTCATCCATTTCAGTGGCGAAGAACTTGGTTTGTACGGCAGTAAATATTTTACTGAAAACCCTACTATTGATCTGAAGCAGGTTAGCTACATGGTCAATCTCGATATGGTGGGCCGGCTCAATGATAGCAGCAAGGCGCTTACCGTTGGCGGGTTCGGAACCTCTCCGGCATGGTCGGTACTTACCTTGTCCAATCCCGGGTTCTTGCTAAAAATTGATAGTTCCGGCACCGGACCAAGCGATCATACCTCTTTTTACAGAAAGGATATTCCGGTCCTGTTTTTATTTACCGGATTGCATACCGATTACCACAAACCCGGCGATGATGCCGATAAGATCAATTACAACGGATTGGCAGAGATTGTGGCCTTTCTCGAAAATATAGTTGAAGCAAGCCCTTCAGAGAATAAACTTGCTTTTACCAAAACCAAAGAGCAATCTATGGGAGGACGCGGTTTTAAGGTAAGCATTGGCATTATGCCCGATTACACTTTTAGTGGTACTGGTGTAAAGGCAGATGGCGTAATAGAAGGCCGTCCCGCTGAAAAAGCAGGGTTACTTTCAAACGATATCATCCTGCAGTTAGGCCCGCATCTCATTACAAGCGTGGAAACCTACATGCAGGCACTCAACCGGTTCGAAAAAGGGGAGACGACCACCATCACCATCAAACGTGGCAGCGACGTGATGGAAAAGCCCATTACTTTTTAAGCCATCTTACATGCCACAGCTTGTCATCAACAATCAAATGCTTGCTTCGGAATTTTTCGAAGACGCTTTGTTGCTTGGCATACAATGCCCCATAGAACCCCATCGGTTTGTATGGCTGGTAAACCGGAGTTTTGGCTACGCCTTTGCTTATCAGCAGGGTGCCGAAATACAGGTAAAAGTGCAGAAACGCACCTACCTCTATCCCGTTTATCAGTGCGCTGAACCCAATATGGAACTCCTTCATTTCCTCTATATCAACGAAGATGATGGCAAACACCTGCTGCCCGAATTGAAACATATCGATTTTCTTTGGCTGCTCAAGGGGTTGCCACCCGATGATCGTTTTCATACCTTGCTCATGCAGGAACTTCGCAAAATGGAGCAGGTGCAATTGGTGCTTGAACTTACCAACGAAAAAATTAAAAATAAGGAACACCTGATTTTCTGATGCAGAGACTTACCTTAAAAAGGGTATATTTATCTTCGTATCGATCATAAAAATCAAAAAACCATGTGGCAGGAAAAAGACAATAAATTATACCGGAAATTTCAGTTCAAAGATTTTAGTGAAGCTTTTGCCTTTATGACCCGCGTAGCCATACTTGCGGAAAAGCAGGATCATCATCCCTATTGGAGCAATGTGTACAATACCGTAGAAATATGGCTGAATACACACGATGCCGGGGATGTGGTCACCGAAAAAGATCATAAGCTTGCAAAGGCTATCGATGGTTTAGGCGCGGCATAAATACAGGTTATGCTCAAAAAGTAAAAAGCCTCTCTTTTCACCGAAAGAGAGGCTTTTTTCAAAAGGATAAAAAAGTATTTTAAAACTCAGAGGGTTTCAGCCCACTGTTTATTTTTACTTCGGTAATGTTGATCACCTGATCCATCGGCCCGATAGCCACCTGTAATTTAGTCGCCACCATAATGCCGTCAAAGGCTTTATAATCCAAAAACTTAGTGGTGAATATAACCTTCCCCATCGGTCCTGCATCCTGTTCGCTGCTGTCCTGTACTTTCAGTCCGGTTGCAACATCGTAGTAATTGGTAAGGGTGGTGCCGTCGGGTTTGGTAATTTCTACCACATGCGCCTCTTTGCCATCCACCATCTCTTTATTTTTCAGGGCAAATTGAAATCCTGCATTACTGAGCATGTATTTTTCTTCAAAAAATGAAGCTTTCAAACTCAACGCGTTTTTGGCCTCGTCGTTCAGTTCCTGATCCATTCCCTGCATTTCCACGCTGTAGCTATCTCCATTCTTTACCTGTTTCATGGCAGTCATTCCGCTCATATTTACCTCGGTCGAAAAACCGGTTGGCAATATGAATTTTTGAATAAAATCAAGTTCCTGACCCATCACGCTCATTTTTCCGCTGAGATACACGTCTTTCAGGTTGCTGATTGATTCAGCAGAACCAACCGCTTCAGTGGCTTTTTTAAGAATAGCAGTGGCATCCTGTGCATTTGCCGTGCTGAAGGAAACCAAGCCAAAACCCAGCAGGGTCAACATATTTTTTAATTTCATAAAAAGCACCTGTTTTTTAAAAGACAGATTCTATGCAAAGAACATTCAATGGAAGATCACTTGTTTTGAAATAACGGTTCATTAACTTGCCCGAAATCAGGAAACAAATGGCAGGAAAAAGAATAGGCTTGGCATGCGCCTTGTTGGCATGGGGATGCACCATACAGGCTCAGACCAACGATACATTGGTTTTACAGAATATGGGAACCGAAATACTGAAAAACGGGCGGGCTTATGCCAATTTGAAAACGCTTTGCAAGGATATTGGTCCAAGACTGAGCGGGGGCAAAGGGGCGGCCAAAGCTGTGGATGCTACAGCCGCTATGCTGCGTGCTGCCGGAGCAGATACCGTGTACCTGCAACCTGTAATGGTACCTCATTGGGAGCGCGGACCCAAAGAAGAGGGTGTAGCCCTTTTCGGAAAAGAACAGCGGCAGCGGCTCCGCGTTTGCCTGCTTGGAATGAGCGTGGGAACCCCTGTCACCGGACTGAAAGCTGAGGTAATCATGGTACACGATTTTGAGGAACTGCAGGCACTTGGTAAGGAAAAAGTGGCGGGTAAAATTGTTTTTATCAATTATGCCATGCGCCCCGAACTGATTCAGAATGGCTATGGCGATGCGGTCCGGTTTCGCGCTTCGGGACCGGTAGAAGCTGCACATTTGGGAGCCCTTGCCATAATGATTCGCAGCGTCACCCATGCGCTCGATACCTTTCCGCATACCGGTACCACCCGCTACGACCCTGCAGTGACGCCGATACCCGCTTTTGCCTGCAGCACCGTAGATGCGGAATGGCTTGCCAATAAACTTACGGCCCAAAAGCAGCCGGTGAGTCTGTATCTCAAAGCAAGGCCGCAATCCTTTCCCGATGCTTTAAGCTACAATGTAATTGGCGAGATCCTCGGAAGTACCTATCCCGAAGAGATCATTACAGTAGGCGGGCACCTCGATAGCTGGGACCTGGGCGAAGGCGCCCATGACGATGGATCGGGCTGTGTGCAAAGCATTGAAGTGATCCGCGCCATAAAAGCACTTGGATTGAAACCCCAAAGAACCATCCGTGCAGTGATGTTTATGAACGAGGAAAACGGATTGAAAGGTGCGCTCGCTTACGCCGATTCGGCCGAAAAAAGCAAGGAAAAGCATGTCTATGCCATTGAAAGCGATCTCGGTGCTTTTTCTCCGGTTTATATCACCCTCGGTGGTACAGCTACCCAAAACGAAAGGGTGCGGGGTTGGTTGCCCTTGTTGAGGCCTTATTGGGTTTTATTAATGCCCGACGGAGGTCCGGGTGCCGATATTGGTCCTTTGCGCCGGTTGGGCCCCATGGTCAGCAACATGATTCCCTACAGTCAGCGTTACTTTGACTACCACCATGCGGCAAGCGACCGGTTGGAAGCAGTAAATAAAAGAGAACTTGAATTGGGTGCTACAGCCCTTGCAGCCATGTGTTGGCTTGCAAGCGAGTGGGGCGTGGGTCAATAGCCAGTTTTTATTTCCCAAGCAATACCGTCAAGGCGATCACCAACCCGAATCCGATCAGAATCAGTGCCGAAATGCGGTTGATGATGTGCAGGGTTCGGGGGGTGAGCCATTGCCGCAACCGACCGGCAAGCAATACTTTCAGCAGGTCGGCAGAAACCACCACTACCAAGCAGCTTCCAAATAGCAGGATCCGTTCTTTGAAAGGCAGGTAGGCAAAAGCCGTACAGGTCGTCAGCCAAAAAAGAATGGCCCCGGGGTTCATCGTATTGATCAGGAAGCCCTGTAGCCCGTATTTAGCAAGATCGCGCCGGCGCAAAGCAACATCCAATTCGCTATTGTCCATCACCGCATCTTTCCGGAAAAAAAAGGACCATAACCCCATGATAAAAAGAATACCCGCCCCAATCAGTGCTATCGTATTTTCAAAGGCAAGTGCCAGCCTTACCAGTTCGGCAGCCATATTGCCACACAATACCAGAAAGATATCGCTCAGCGATACCCCGGCGGCAAAGGAATACCCCGCCTTGTGACCGTTGCGTAAACTGAGTTTTATAATGGTAAATACAACCGGACCTACCGAAATAGAAAGCAACAATCCCAGTCCCAGTCCTTTCAAAAAAATAGCATCCATAGGCAAATAAATCAGGGTGCCGTTTGTTTTTAGCAATCCGGCCACAAAAGGATTATGCTTTTTCGGTATTTTCGGCAATAAAGCGTTGCCAGTCCTGCAACATATGGCCTTTCATCACCCTTGGAAATTTATGTTGTCCCCCTATTTTGCCCTTGCTTGCCATAAAATCAAGAAACAACTGTTCGGGAAGGATCTCAACAATCACTTCTTTGAGGGCGTGTTTACGCTCTACCCCGTAGTCGTCGTTGATTTTTGTAAGTGTGGCATCTATCAGCTCCCGTACCGCAGCTTCCGCTACCTCGTCGTCGCAGGCAAGATACCAGTGGTGGGCAAAAAAAGTGCCGTAGGGTACCCCCGCAACGGTAAACTCCGGAATGGAAATTTTCAGTTGATCACTGACCACGCTGACGGCCTTGTTCATATTCTCTACACTCAGATGTTCGCCTACCAAACTTAAAAAGTGTCGGGTTCTTCCGGTAATGATGATTTCATGTTTTTGCAGATCTACAAACCGGATTGTATCCCCGATCAGATAGCGCCAGGTGCCGGCGTTGGTGCTAATGAGCAGGGCATAGTCTTTGTTGGCCACCACCTCATGTATCATCAGTACCATGGGATTGGCCACCATATTGCCATCTCCATCAAAGTTTTCGCTGTCGAATGGTATAAATTCGAAAAAGATATTGTTGTTGAGTACCAGTTGCATGCCCCGGGTATTCTGCCGGCTTTGATAGGCCAGAAATCCCTCGCTTGCCAGATAGGTTTCAATATATTGAATGGGCTTCCCCAGCAATTTTTCGAAACCTGCTTTATAAGGCTCAAGTGCCACCCCGCCATGTACATAAAAACTCAGGTTGGGCCATATTTCGTGAATATTTTTCAGGTTGTATCGTTCAATGATCTTTTCAATACAGATCTGCAACCAGGCCGGAACCCCAACAATAAAACCAATATCCCAGTCGGGTGCTTTTTCTACAATCTCATCAATTTTTTTGGCCCAATCACGCTCCCGGGCAATCTTTTTGCCGGGTTTGTACAACCGCTGAAACCAAAAGGGGATATTTTTTTGCTGTATCCCGCTCAGGTCACCGGCATAGTAAGTGGCGCTTTTTTGCAGCGTGGTGCTACCGCCAAGGATCATCCAGCCTTTGGGGAGAGCCCGGTAATTGATGTCGTGATAGCCGGCAAGCGTAAAAAGCTGCCGCATGCTGGTGATGGTATTCGATTTTATCAGGTCGCGGGTAATTGGGATGTATTTACTTGCGGCCTCGCTTGTACCGCTGCTCAACGCAAAATATTTAATCGTACCCGGCCAGCAAACATCGGGTACCCCATCGAGCGTTTTGTACCAGAATGCCTTGTACAAAGCATTGTAATCATAGGCGGGTACTTTGCTCTGAAAGGCCTTACCCACATGTTTCGACATCAGAATGGTGTCAAAATTAAATTGCTGACCAAACTCAGTATATTTTGCTTTATGCATTAAACGTTTCAGTACCCGCAATTGCTGCGACCTTGCATCTACTCCGGGTAACCGAAGGATTCGGGCAATAGCTGCGGGTATGGCATAATCAAGTAATGGCATATACAATAGAAAGAGTACACATTAAAAAAGTATACGAAACTAAGGGTTGCACCGCAAAAAACCCTGTCGTTTGTACAAATCAGGTTTTGATATACAAAAAAGAGTCCTCCAAAGGAAGACTCTTCGTTTAATAAGGGCCGATAATGCTGTATCGACAATTCCATCAAGCAGTTAGTTTTGGTCTAACGATGGCTTGCGACACCTATAAAACTGCCGGAAGCAGTTTAAAAAGTAAATTCGAAAGTATTTTATTTAAAAATTTCATGGTAGTAATTACATCTTAGACACGCCAATGTTTTGAAATGCTGCACGAAATCAAAAAAAAGTCAGGGTTGCCATCCTCTTTTGGGGGTTACAAGCTCTCTAAACGAAAAAACCAAACAAATGAAAAGCAGGAATAGGGCTACATATCCTATACTTTTATCCATTTCGCCCTGCGCTCGAAAAATACCCCATAAGGCCCAGCAAATCACAAGACTGTAGGCGGGGCGGTTCCATTTTATCGAAAACCAGATCGCAAGCAAGCCCGCTACAATCATCAGTACGATACTCCAGGTAGATTCGGGGATACCAAATCCGTTCCAGTCGTACTTTACAAGTAAAGCGGTAGTATTTGCAATCGTAGCCACACTGATCCATCCAAGATATATGAGGAAAGGTACTTCTACGAGTAAATGATCTCTTTTACGCGGATGCGCTCTTTTTTTGTTGATCCGGATAAAAATCAGCAGCAAAGTGCCCAGCAATAACACCATAATCAATAAACTAAGTGGTAATTGCAGGTAATGCCAGGCCAGAATCCAGCCACCGTTCAATAGGCAACTTACCCAAAACACGGGTAAAATAGATTTGACCCGCTGTACCCTTTCGTCAATATCGGGTAAATAGATCAGCAATTTGTTGGTGTATCCTACAAATACAAGCAGCCATATATAAATGACACCCCAAATACTGAACGTAAAACCATCGGGAACAAACTTATTGGGATACAAAGCAGACAGTTCACCGGTATTGTAGCCATTGAGGGGTAGATAATTGGCCATCACATTCAGCGAGAACATGAAAATGAAAGAAACCCAGGTAAGAATTACGTAAAGGAACTTGTTCATGATATGGGTGTTTTATAGACAAATTTATTAAACCCTGATTGGTTCAACTAATTTTTTAAGCTTTTGGATTTGCAAATCAGGGATTTACCTATCTTTGCAGCCCAATTTCAAAAAAAGGCAGAGAACATAATCCGGGCGTGGTGAAATTGGTAGACATATCAGACTTAGGATCTGACGCCGCGAGGCATGGGGGTTCGAGTCCCTCCGCCCGCACATCTTTTGGTAACCCACTTATGGGACATCTTACCGATTTATATCTTTAGATTTGGCA
>JBGSNV010000017.1:0-10448 GCA_041739485.1 Chitinophagaceae bacterium | reverse complement strand
GAAATTGCTCCCGGTATCAAAGCCAATGGCGTGATCAGTTTATTAAAAGTGGATAAACTAATTGCCCAACCGGAGGGGATTTATGTGGCAGGAACCGCACAGGGTAATCTCAACATCAATATAGATGCAGGCATACTTATTGCTCAATATTTTAAATAAGAAACCTATTGGGTAGATGCTCCCCGGAAGGCAAAATATTTCTGCATCAGATAACTAAAGGTTACCACAATGCCAACATTGATGATTTGTGCAATTGTCGGATAGAATCCGAGCATTTCCACCATGATCTTCAAATTGATATAGTTCAGAACAAGACTACCGATCGTGCTTAAAAAGTAGCGGAAAAGTTGGTGCCTTTTCTTTAAAAAGCTATCCGTAAACACCACATATCTTGCAAAATAAAATCCAATTAAAAAAGTAAAGACAAAGGAAAAAAGCAAGGCTGCAATATGCGGGGTAAGGGTGATCCACCAAAGTTTCACCAGCTGTTTGTCAAAAATATAATTGTAGGCAACAAAAAAAAGAAAAACCCCAAACAAGGTATTTCCTCCGCCGCAAGCGGCATAGCGAAAGGTTTGAAAGTTCATCCATCGCCGGAACAGCGGATAAAAAAATTCTAATATGCGTGTGATAAGCGATGAAACCATAGCAAAAGGCCTGCAAAGGTAAATGGATTGCGCTACTTTTGCACCCCGAAATGTTCGGAAAAGGGACTTGTGGAGCCAATTGTTCAACAGAGTTCCGATAAAGCAAAGAAAAATTATGCAAATAGCAGATACCATCAGGCAGTTAAGTCAGCAAGCAATACAGGTTTTGTTTTCTATTGATGTAACCACCAATCCCCCTTCCATCAATGAAACGAAACCCGAGTTTGAAGGAGATTATACCCTCGTACTTTTTCCCTATGTAAAAGAAATCCGGCAAAGCCCGGATGCGATTGGTAAAGCAATCGGTACCTGGATGCTCGAAAATTCAGCAGATACCATTTCGGGCTACGAAGTGGTAAAAGGTTTCTTGAATCTCACCGTTACGGAAACCTATTGGATACAGTTTGTTGCTGAAACAAAGGTGGAAACGATTGGTTGGTTGCCTTCAAACCGACAAAAAGTGATGGTAGAATACAGCAGCCCGAATACCAACAAACCCTTACACCTCGGGCATCTCCGCAATAATTTTTTGGGATGGAGTGTGGCGGCTATTTATGAGGCTAATGGCTTTGAAGTAATGCGTACCTGCGTAGTGAACGATCGCGGTGTTCATATTTGTAAAAGCATGCTTGCCTGGCAAAAGTTCGGAGAAGGCGCTACCCCGGAATCTACCGGCATCAAAGGAGATCACCTCGTAGGTGATTTTTACGTAAAATTTGAAAATGAACTTCGGGTTCAGGCGGCCGTTATTTATGAGGAGTTGCTCTCCGGCAATACCGGCTCCTTGGCTGCAGCAAGTCAGACAGAAAAAGGGGAAATGCTGCTGCTAAAATTGGAGGAAGGAAAAGGAAATGCCGAAAAGGAAAAAGAATTAAAGGCCGAACTGCTTGAGCTGGCAAGATACAACACCCCGATTATGATGGAAGTTCGGGAGATGTTGCTGAAATGGGAACTAGGCGATGCTGAAACGATGGCATTGTGGAGCCGTATGAATGGCTGGGTATATTCCGGATTTGATAAAACCTATGCGAGAATTGGCAGTCAGTTTGAAAAAATATATTATGAAAGCAACACCTACCTGCTCGGGAAAAAATATGTGGAAGATGGATTAAACCGGGGCGTATTTTTCAGGAAACCCGATGGCAGTGTTTGGATTGATTTGACAAACGACGGGCTCGATGAAAAACTCGTTTTACGGAAGGATGGCACTTCGGTATACATCACACAGGATATCGGGCTCGCACAGCATAAGTACGGCGATTTTCCCATGGATCAGAGTATTTATGTAATTGGCGACGAGCAGAACTACCATATGAAAGTGCTGCAACTGATTTGTAAGCACCTTGGCATGCCCTTTGCAACCGGTATTCACCACCTGAGCTATGGCATGGTGGATTTGCCAACCGGCCGTATGAAGAGCCGGGAAGGTACTGTGGTGGATGCCGATGACCTTTGCGATGAAATGGAAAGGGTAGCGGCTGAAAAAACTGCTGAACTGGGTAAGGTGGAAGGGTTTGCCGAAGAGGAGTTGGCAATCCTTTATCACACTTTAGGTATGGGTGCGATTAAGTTTTACCTGCTGCGGGTAGATCCGAAAAAGCGGATGGTTTTCAATCCGGAAGAGTCGATTGATTTTCATGGATTTACCGGCCCTTTTGTACAGTACACTTTTGCCCGCATACAATCGGTTATACAAAAGGCAGGACTTAAACCCGAAGAAATCCAGGTAGCGCCGGATGCTTCGCTTTTACCGCTTGAGAAAACGCAGATTCGTTTGCTCGAGCAGTTCCCTGAAATATTAAGACAAGCCTGTTTAGAAATGAGTCCGGCGGTTATTGCCAATTATGCCTTTGGGGTGGCCAAACAGTTTAATACCTTTTATGCAGCACACTCCATTGCCAAAGCGGAGTCTGACGAAAAGCGAAAACTCAGATTGCGGATCAGTATGTTGACGGCCCGGGTGATTGAACGTTCGATGCAGGTACTTGGAATCGAAGTACCGGAAAGGATGTAAAGCCTTCCCGGTACGATCCAATTATTTTAATTCGAATACCCAACAGGTCATGCCGGGTATTTCCATGGTTTCAGAAAGGTTGGCGGAAGGGATAGCACCGGTCACTTCTTTGGCCGTTGTAAAGCCATTGGTTCTTTCTGTATAATCAGCCGCCTGTACTTTTTTGGATTCGTTGCTAGTGTTCATTACCACCATCACGGTTTGGTTGGCATCGTAGCGGAAATACACATATAAGCCATTGTCCGGCACATATTGCATCATGCGCCCTGTTTTGATGGCAGAGGCATTTTTGCGAAACAGCGCTAGCTTTTGGGTGTATTGCTGAAAAGCTTTTTCCTGCTGCGTCAAACCCTGTCCCGTAAATGCATTTTTAGTGTCGCCCTCCCATCCTCCGGGGAAGTCCTTTCTTACAAAACCATCATTGGGTGAAGTGAACCCGGGCATCAGTATTTCTCCGCCATAGTATAGTTGAGGAATTCCCCTGCAAGTCAACAGCCAGGCCATACCTACTTTCATTTTGTTCAGGTTTTCATCTACTACACTATAAAATCTTGGAATATCATGATTGTCTAAAAAGATTACCAACTTCATAGGGTCGTCATACAAGAAATCGTTTACAAGGGTGTTGTACAATTTGTTAACGCCTTCAGTCCATCCAAAAGGCTCGTTCACTGCTTTAATAATACCATACATATTGGTTTGGAAATCGGTGACCGAGGGCAGGTTACTTTTAAAAGGAATCGCCAGCGTATTTTCAGCAAAAAAAGCCTGATTGATCACACCGTGTACCCAGGTTTCGCCAAAAATATGGAGCTTGGGATATTCATCCAGCAATGCCTTATTGCAACGGTTCATAAATTCCAGATCGTTGTAAGCATAGGTATCAATCCGCCAGGCATCTATCCCAAATTCCTCTACGGTCCACAAAGCGTGCTGAATCAGGAAATTGGCCACATAGGGGTTATGCTGATTTAAATCGGGCATTTGCCGCGTAAACCATCCGTCGGACATGATTTTTTTGTCTTTTTCTGAAGCATAAGGATCCATCAATACCTGATCTTTATAAGTGGTATTGGTATGTTTTGGCCAATTATGCAGCCAGTCACTCATCGGTTTATCCATTACAAATACATGGTGTATATCTACATGGTTATATACAGCGTCCTGAATCATTTTCATGCCCCGGTCATGCATTTTATCAATTAATTCCATGTATTTAGTTTCTCCACCCAGCCTGCGATCTATTTTATAATGATCGGTAAAAGCATAGCCATGTTCGGTTCTTTCCGGCCGGTCATTTTCTAAAACGGGGTTCAGCCAGAGCGCTGTAATTCCCATTTTTTCAAAATAATCGAGGTGGTTGATAATTCCCTGAAGGTCTCCGCCGTGCCGGTCAAAAACAGTATCCCGGTTCAGGGATTGATCCCGCATACCTGCAACCCGGTCATTGGAAGGATCTCCGTTTGAAAAACGGTCGGGCATGATCAGGTACATCAGATCTTCACTTGTAACGCCTTGTGCATATTGGGTTCCCTTGCCTTCCCGCCTGGGTTTCAGTGCCCAGTTTACCTTGGTAGTTTGCAGCATCTGCTTTTTACGTACGGTAATTTCCTTCGTTAATTCAATGGTAACGGGTCCCGGTTTGCTGTTCGGTGCAATCGTGATATCAAGGGCATAATAATGCTCGTTTTCCAGTCTTGTTACCCGATCGAGGGTAATGCCGGGATAATCAATTTTTACCGCTTGCTGATTAAAACCTTCGGTAGTGCCCCTCACCAATATCTGAACTTTGTACCACCCCATACCGGGCCACCAATGTGTAGGGTAACAATCCTGCGCCTGTATTGCAACCGGAAGGATTCCAAAAATAAAGAGAGAGCAGGTAAACCATCGTTTACGAAAAATATTCATCGGGATATCATTTTATTGGTTGTCTTTAATACGAAGGGTAAGCAGTCCGGCAAGTATCATAGATACGCCACCAACCACAATGGTTAAGATAGCTTCTCCGCCAAAAACACTTTTGGTAAGGAAACCCAGCAGGGTAGCAGCCAATATCTGAGGGATTACAATAAAGAAATTAAAAATGCCCATATACACGCCCATCTTTTGAGCGGGAAGCGCCTGTGTAAGCATGGAATATGGCATCGCCAAAATACTTGTCCATGCAAGCCCTATTGCTGCCATGCTAAGAATCAGCAGCAGATCGTTTTTGAAAAAATAGAAAGAAATCAGTCCGAGACCACCGGTAATCAAAGCGATCAGGTGCGTACCCGGCCGGGAAAATTTTCTCGCCATTACGGGCAATAGAAAAGCAAACAGCGCAGAAAATCCATTATAAAATCCAAACAACACGCCTACCCAATTTCCCATTTCATTATAGGCAGCAGATTTGGCATCGGTGGTTCCGTACAAGTGTTGTGCCAATGCCGGTGTGGCATAAATCCACATCGAAAAAAGCGCAAACCAGGTAAAAAACTGCACCACTGCCAGTTTCTTCATAGTATCCGGCAGGTAGTTCAAATCATCCATTACTTCCAGAAAACCGTTTTTGCCATCCCGGCTTTTCATAAAGGCAGCAAGGAGCTGCAAAAAACCATACACCCCCAAACCAAGCGTCAGCACAAACAGTTCCTGTTTTAGCGGTTCAACGGCGGTATTGTTATACCAAATCAAGCCCAGAGTCAACAAAGCACCAATGCTCAGCCAGATCAGCCCGTTGTTTCTAAACCGGTCCATCGACGTTTTGATAGTCACCTGATGATCCTCTTCTATCACGCCAAAGCCTTTGAGGTCTTCGGGGGAATATTCTTTGGTAGTAAATACCGTATAGGCAATTGTAGACAGGTAAGCTACCGCTCCCAATAAGAAGGATATTTTTACCGAGTCGGGAATAATGCCTTCGGGTGCTTCATTGGCCACGCCCATTTTTGTAAGCAGATAGGGCAGGGCAGAGGAGATAACTGCGCCGATACCAATAAAAAAGCTTTGCATGGCAAACCCCGAAGTCCGCTGCTTATCGGGCAACATATCGCCCACAAAGGCGCGGAAAGGCTCCATCGATATATTAATAGAGGCATCGAGCAACCAAAGCATAATAGCAGCCAACCAAAGCGCCTGTACTTCGGGGAAAAGGATCAATGCGGTGGAGGCAAGCAGGGCTCCTACCAGAAAATAAGGTCTTCTTCGTCCAAACCTCGGACTCCAGGTCTTATCGCTCATATGCCCGATGATAGGCTGTACAATCAACCCGGTAAGCGGGGCGGCAATCCATAAAATGGGGATATCATCAATATCGGCTCCAAGGGTTTGAAATATCCGGCTCACATTGGCGTTCTGTAAACCAAAGGCAAACTGAATACCCAGAAAACCAACACTCATATTGGCAATCTGCCGGATAGAAAGCAAAGGTTTTTTATCCTTTGCAACAAGAGTTTCTACAAGAAGATCTGCGCCTGCGGCCATGGCAATCGTTTTAAATGACAAGTAATCCCCCGCAATGTATTTAATTCTTTAATTAATGTGTAAAAAATACATAAAAAACTTATCAACCCGGTGCATAATTGGGGGGGCAGCAATAGATAACGGGCTTTATGAGTGGGGTATCATCGGGTAGGGATGTTTGAATGCCTGCCTGTTTAAGGTTCTGTTCTTGCAGCAATATTTTTTAAAACCCTTTGTTTAATCCACATAGGTTTCCCGGATAACCGATTTTATTTTTTCAATTTCCTTTATGGACAATATGCCTGATTTCCGGATAATCCTGATACGATCAATCGTTCTTACCTGATCTAATACGATCCATCCTTTCGTTTTTTGCTGCTTTATTTCAACCCTTGTGGGATAGGGTTTTGAGGTGCTTGTAAGGGGAGCAATAACAATGGATTGCAGGTATTTATTCATTTCATTGGGGGAAATCACCACCCAAGGCCGTGTTTTTTTCATTTCACTTCCAGGGGTGGGGTCAAGGTTCACCCACACAATATCATATTGGTTTATGTCCATTCTTCAAAATTTTCATCTCCAAATACATCATCCAGAAGCAAAGTGTCATCTCCCCGCTCATTCATTTTTTGAAAGGATTTTTCCCAGCCTTTTCTTGGCGCAGTTGTTGGTTTTAAAATGATTTGTTCCTCTTCAAGAATCAATTCTAATTTTTCCTGAATATTGTATTTTTCCAAAATGGTTTTCGATAGCCTGATGCCTTTTGAATTACCGATATTGATAACAGAGATTTCCATAATCATTATTTTTTGTTATTACAAAGTAATTACTTTTATTATTGTTTTCCAAAATTCAGGTAAAATAAAATCCTTAAAACTATTATAATGTCAGGCTAACTTCTATCCTTTTTTTCCAAATCCGCGGGGGGGGGGGGGTAAGTTTTTGTAATTCTTTTTCATACAAAATAACAAACTCAGTCAGTTCTACTTCCAAAGCCTTGCATATAATAATAGCATCTGCAAACCGCGCACTTGTTTTCCCTTGTTCCATCTTATCAATACTCGAAGCGGAAAGGCAAATTTTTTGGGCTAAATATTCCCGTTTATAGCCTTTCTTATTTCTTAAAAGGGACAAGGCACGGGCGAAGGCAGTTCTTTGATTCAGGCGCATTCTATTTTCAGGCATAAAATGAGTTTTGATCTAAATGTAAGTTACCCCAAATGACAAAATGTAATCATAATAAATTGTTAATAGGCACATAACTGGAAGATTCTTCCAGATTAGGTAGAAGAATCTTCCAGACAAGTTTTTCAAAATCTTTGGTGATATAAAATATTCTCTTCAATTTTATAGAACAGGTTTTGGCCAAAATCTTTTTTCTTAAACAAATTTAAAAAGTACAAAAAATGGAAGTTAAAAAAATGAGCCTTACAAACATTCAAGGCAAACTCAGCAGAGCTGAAATGAAGAACATTATGGCCGGAAGTGGAGATTTATTTTGCCAGGGACATAATATGGTCTGCAATCAAAGCAATCAGACTTGTTGTACAAACCAAGGCTTAAAATGTAACACATCCACGGGTACAGGTGCCTGTGTGTATAATTAAAATGTTCATTCTTATTCTTTTAACTCAGCCCAATTTTAGGTAATTGGCTGAGTTCTTTCACATCCTGAATTATGGTTAGAGTATTTGAAATCATTTTATTTTTATTGGGATTAAATCAAACCTGTTTCTGCCATCCAGGTTGTGAGCAGGTAGTACTTAAAGTGAAAGTAGCAAGTGATCTAAAAGGTTTTCTATATATCACCTCTCAAGAAACAAGCGATATCCACATTGATACCTTTTCGCTTGATAAAAACTATCTGGAAATCAAGGATTGCATAGAAGGTCCAAAGCAATATTCATGTACGGTAGAAGCAAATGGTTTTTCAATTCGGAATTTCCTTTTATTTATAGAACAGGATATTCCTTTAGAATTATCGCTGAGTAATCAAAATGGCACTATAGTATACAACTTTAGTGGTTCAAAAACACTCACGGAATGGAATCTGTATGAAGAAAAATCCGCCGAAATAATGCAAAACATAAATTTTCGAGATAGTCTGGAATTATTCGATAAAAAATTTATTGGCGCATATCCGGATTCATACGTTAGCGGTACAATTATAGCGTTACATGCTTCCTCATGGAGTGCAGATACCATTTCTCATTATTTAAATTTGCTTACGCCCACAGCAAGAACTTACACCTATGCAATCCATGCTGAAAAAATAAGGGTTCGCAAAAAGGAAAATTCTGTTGGTGCGCCTATGCGGATATTCTCTGCCATAGATTTTAAGGAACAATTCTTCTCCAGTTCGATGCTACAAGGCAAAACGATCCTGCTCGAATTTTGGGCGAGTTGGTGTGAGCCCTGCCGCAAATCATTTCCCGAATTGCAAAAACTCATCAAAAAATTTCAGCCTCTTGGCTTAGAAGTAGTTGGTATTTCGGAGGATATGCGCTCCGAGGCTTGGCTTAAAGCTATTGAAACAGACAGCCTACACAACTGGCATCATATATTGAGTGGTTTAAAAGAAGATATTGATTCAAAAGGTCCGGAAAAAAGAATTTCGCACCAGTTCGGCGTTACTGTTTTTCCAACGAGGATTTTGGTAAATAATCAGGGAGTGATTATGGGGAGATGGGAAGGAGAAACCGAATTGAATATGGTTGAATTAAAGGAGATGATACAAAGAGTATTTGAAGGTAAACAAGGTAGATAATAAATGCAGATAACTACTATGGTTTAAACCTTGATCATAACTGGAAGAATCTTCCAGATTAGGTAGAAGAATCTTCCAGACAAGTTGCAAAATTTTGATGTTTGAATACAAAAATGCCTCAACTTTGAGCAAGGATCGTTCAAACCGAATAAACACAAATTTTATAAGCATTCAACCTTCTAAATACCACCTTTCCTATGATTACCGTTCCCTACGCCTATCATACACAGGCTATACATACATGGTTAAAATTATTGGGACTTCCTTTTCCAGGCAGGGCTATTGACCATTCTCTTGAAAATCATCCTGAATGGCCGAGCCTGCTTTGTGTAAGTGATGCACTGAATAATTGGAAAATACCGAACGCTGCGGCAAAAGATGAAGAGAAAAGACCCGAACAAATTCCAACCCCTTTTTTGGCAATAACCCACCACCCGGAAAGACCATTTGCCATTGTAACACAAGTACAAGAAAAGGAGATAACCTTATTTCAGGAAAACTATAAAAGAAGTAATAAGGTAACCAAAGAAAGCTTTTTGCAACAATGGTCCGGCGTATATATGCTCGCTGAGCCAGATACAAATAGTGGGTTGCAGGAAGGGCAGGCTGATTACAAAAAAACACAAGCTCAAAAGTTAATAACTACTATAGCGGCCTTCGTTACCCTGTTTTTGTTGGGCTACCAATTTATGCCGCATATCCTGAATGCAGTTTCATTGGCTGCTGGCTTTGGTGCAGCATGGCTGTTTCTATTATATATAGCTGGTATGGGTATCAGCAGTTTACTGCTTTGGCACGAAATAGACAAGGGAAACCCAATCTTGCAAAAAGTTTGTACCGGTATTGCCAAAACCAATTGCAATGCCATACTCGATAGCAAAGCCTCCAAACTGTTGCCCTCGCTATCGTGGAGCGAAGTGGGCTTTTTCTATTTTGCCGGAGGGGCGTTGTTGCTTGCCATGCCTGTGTATGCGCCCTGGTCTGTTGCGTTTCTGGCTATTATAAGTTTGCCAGCTGTTGTTTACCCGGTTTTTAGTATACATTATCAATGGCGGGTGGTAAAGCAATGGTGTGCGCTTTGCCTGGCTGTACAGGCTGTTTTACTGCTGCAGATTGCAACCTCCTTGCTCTTTCTATTCCCCCCTGATTTTACATTTATACATTTTGCCTCCTTATTACCCCTGCTAATGGCATACGGCTTGCCTGCCCTGCTTTGGTACACGCTAAAACCCTTGCTGCAACGGTTGTACACAGCCAAACAAGAGCGCAGGGCTTACCATCGGCTTAAATTCAATCCGGATGTTTTTGATGCGTTGCTGAAAAAACAAAAAGCCATACAAACATCGACGGAGGGTATGGGTATTCATTTAGGTGATGTACATGCGCCGAATACTTTGGTTAAGGTTTGTAATCCATACTGCGGGCCTTGCAGCGTGGCACATCCTAAAATGGAAACCTTACTTCGGGCCCATTTTGAAAAGGTGAATGGCAGGATTATTTTTATGGTTCCCAATGAAAAGGATAACAAGCTGTACAAAACGGCCATCCATCTTACTGCATTAGCAAGCTCATCTCC
>JBGSNV010000413.1:0-11166 GCA_041739485.1 Chitinophagaceae bacterium | reverse complement strand
GTTTAGCGGAGATAATACAGGTAAGATGATTGTGGAAGCATAAGCGGTCTCTTAAACCGCTGATGCCGGATGCTGCCGATTTTATAAAATAAGAAAGCCTTGTTTGAGAGCATGTTAGTGGCTCCAAAAAGAATATTGATCAAATAAAATATTGAAAAATGAAAATATTAATGGTTCTTACTTCACACAGTGAATTGGGGAATACAGGAAAAAAGACGGGTTTTTG
The DNA here is from genome assembly GCA_041739485.1 of Chitinophagaceae bacterium. Lineage (GTDB taxonomy): Bacteria > Bacteroidota > Bacteroidia > Chitinophagales > Chitinophagaceae > Phnomibacter. The sequence goes on along the minus strand of JBGSNV010000413.1, from coordinate 10,940 downwards.
GATAGAAGAGTTTGCGGCGCCCTATTATGTATTTCATGATGGAGGTGCGAAGGTCACTATTTCCTCGCCAAAAGGGGGGCAACCTCCTATTGACCCGGCAAGCGATACCCCGGACAACCAAACCCCGGCAACGATCCGCTTTAAAGCAGACACAGATTTACAAGCTATTTTAGCGAATACCATGTTGCTATCGGACATGACAGCGAATAATTTTGATGCCATATTTTATCCCGGCGGACATGGTCCACTATGGGACTTAACCAATAATGAGGACTCCATCAGGTTAATAGAACATTTTTGGAATAGCCATAAGCCCATAGCAGCCGTTTGTCATGCACCTGCTGTTTTATTGCATGTAAAAGATAGTGTAGGGCAGCCCATCATAAAAGGGAAGGAGGTAACAGGCTTTACCAATAGCGAAGAAGCTGCCGTACAACTTTCAGAAATTGTACCCTTTTTACTGGAAGATGCCTTAAAAAATAAAGGCGGCATTTATTCAAAAAAAGAAGATTGGGCCTCCTACGTAGTAAAAGATGGCCTGCTCATTACCGGCCAAAATCCGGCCTCTTCAGAAGAAGCAGCCAAAGAGTTATTAAAGATTTTGAAAGATTAAAAGAGGATATCTCGGTTCAGCAATTTCTCCTTAAAGGCTAACTGGCGTCTATAGAAAATGATACCACTCCGATATACGCAACGAACCTGTAAAACACCTCTGTACTGTAAGGAAGGAAATATTGCGGGGAATGATCATTTTGACACCGATGGATACAATTCCTCTAGCTACTGGTAAATAACTTTAATGGCAGTAGGTTACCGCATCAGCTACATTCTAGAAAGTGATGGTCATCCGGCAAAAGGGCACCGGGAAACAGATCAACAGTAATACTATAGTGCTTACAGTAGATATGCTTAACTATTTCCAGATTTATAGAGGCGGGCCTGCACTTCCGACCAGAGAACCTACTGAACATCGGTAGCCGCTATTGAAACCGATGCCAATGCAGCTGATGTACCGCTGAATATGTTTGAGCAGGTGGCTGATAATGTACGCCAACCCTGAAATTAAAAATTTATTAATTCCCCATGCTGTATTTTGTGATACAAACCCGGGAGAAAAATTCCGTTTTGTGAGACACGAACCGAAGTAGAAATAGCGTAATCAACTATTCTAAAGTTGGTTCATCAAGTTTGTTATCCGTCACAAACTTATTTAATGCCGCCGTAAATTCTTCAATAACCTTGTTAATGTCGGAGATGCGTTCATCCACATGGCCATGGATATCGGGTAAGTGTTTATCAAGCACCACATTCCCCAGGTTGATATTCTCTGCTTCCAGCTGAGATATTTTTTTAAGCAGGGAGGTTTGACTATTCAACACATCATCCAGTTCCCGCAACATTTTTTCCATCATCTTTCGCTTTTCCATCTTATCCATAAAATTTCCATTTGATTTCCTTCAAGGTAATGCATTACAAGAGTTTTTCCTATGATTATTTTATAGCAACTCTTGAAGGTGAGGTATTTACTAATGGACTTACATTTATTAATTGGAAGTTTTTCGTAAACCATGTTCAATTGAATGATTTCGGTTTAGTTTGTATAAACTATTGCTAAGCATATCCGTATTTGAATGAAAATCGGTTTATTGCACTATGTCATCACAAGTAAATTGCATTATTTAACATCTATCAGGCTATAAAACTCCAAAAGGTTTTCACTCAATAAAAAATTTGTCTCAGAAAAATAGCTCATAGCAAACCCGGGAGCTTTTTCAGGATTATCCAGACTTTCTTTAAATTGAAAGCATATTTGGCCGGATCAACAAGAAGCCTGTTAAAAGGAAGGGTAAAGAATTTTTCATGGTAAAAAAAAATACCCTGTACACGGTAGCTTGCCGCATCCTGATCTCTCTTAATTTTGTACTTTACTGCAAATACTATCCACAAATGAAAAAGCTCACCTCGATATTTATCCTTTTACTGCTTCTGCAAACGACTATATTTGCGCAAATAAACAACGCCTGGAAATCAAAATATGAGGCCTCAGGAGAATTTAAAAGCGGGCTTGCATGGGTTTTTAAAAGCGGGAAATTTGGTTATGTAAATACGGAAGGTAAAGAAGTAATTGCCATTCAGTATAGCTACGCAAAAGATTTCTCCATGGGTTTATCCCAAGTTAAAAAAGATGGCAAGTATGGCTACATCAATACCAGTAATATAGTGGTAGTTCCTTTACAATATGATATGGCTTCAGATTTTCCGGATCCGCTGGGAATAGCGTTGGTTTTAAAAGATAACAAATTCGGTTATATCAATCTGCAGGGTAAAGCACTTACTCCGTTGAAATACGATCAGGCAACAGATATGACGCCAGATGGGGCAAACGTAAAATTGGACAATAAATATGCACTTATTGATGTAACCGGAAAAGAAATTACACCGTTTAAATACGATTATGCTGCACCTTTTAAAAACGGCATTTCTGCTGTGCAACTCAACCGACTATACGGTTTTGTAAATACAAAGGGTGAGGAAATAATACCGGTGGTATTCGAAAGCTTCAAATCTTTTACAGATGACGTACTTTCAATGAAACGAAATGGCAAATTGGGTTTGGTAACCAAAGCCGGTAAAGAGCTGACCAAATTTGTGTACGATCAGATTATGGACATTGCAGATGATATGGCCGCCGTAAAACAAAATGGAAAAATAGGTTTTATTAACCTACAGGGCAAGCTGATGGTACCCACAAAATATGATGGATACAGAAATTTTAAAAATGGACTGGCCGTTGTACAAATTGACACAAAAGTAGGTATCATAAACAAAACAGGAGAAATATTAGTCCCTATCATTTATCAGGCATTTGGCGAACTTGGAGAAGAAATTATTGTTGCGAAAAAAGATAACAAATTTGGTCACATCAATTTAAATGGTAAAGAAATAGTTCCAATTATTTACGATCAGGTGGGAAGTTTTTATAACGGTGTAGCAACCGTAACGCTCAACAAAAAAACCGGACTGGTAAATGAGAAAGGGAAAGTAATTCTGCCTGTTGAATACTATATGATTTACAAATTTGAAAACAACCTGGCAACTGTAGTAAAAGACGGCAAAAAAGGGTATGTCGACAACAGGGGTAAACTTATTGTAACTCCCAAATATGATGATACTTATCGGTTTGAAAATGGACTGGCCATGGTAAAATACAACGGTAAGCTTGGATTTATAAATGACAAGGGAAAGGAAGTGGTAATTCCCAAATACGACCAACTTTACGGCTTCGGAAAAGAGAGATTGGCAATGGCTATACGCGATAAAAAATATGGCTTTGTTGACACTAAAGGTACTGAAATTGTCCCGCTAATTTACTCTTTTGCATATCCATTCAAAGAAGGAACTGCAGTGGTAATAAAAGATGATAAAACGATGTATGTTGATGCCAAAGGCAATTGTGTCAAAGGTTGTAATTGATGGTTATGCCATCTTCAGAACCAACTATGCTTCTTTCTACAGCATACCCGTGACTTCATAAATAAATTTAACAGGGGACGGAGCTAAAAAAAGGGATGCCCGTTCATTTTGCTTCAACCTGCAAATACCTAAAATTTTGACATACTTTTTTATTGTTCATTATACTTATTGCGGACAAATACCGGATTTTTAATTAAATCTGTTTTCGTTTGTTGAAACGAGTGTAATAAACTTAATAAAAATACCATTGGAACTTTTGGCAAATGAATGGCCTTGTGCATTCTCGAACGATCAAACATCTTTTCATTACAAGATATGAAAATAGTAGCCAGCCCATTGCCAATAGACACAGCAATAAACAACCATGCTCTGAAATGTAAAGTTTTCAGCGCTCTATTGTATATCTGAAGGTAGATTATTAAAATTCAATCTCATAGTCCTTAGGCGGTCAGCTTCCATTTAGCTTTTAAGTAAAATACTCCTAAAAAATAGAAAGATGGAAATAAAATGGCTTAAAACCAATAGGTAAATCGAAACCTACTGCACAAGAGTATAAAATAGATTTGCATCCTATGAATTTATAGCATTATTGTACCCAAAACATATAACCAGCTATAGAAAATCAATTGATTACAGTTTTTTTTTTAATAAAGTATAACCAACTAATCAGTAAATAAAATAATTTTTTAGAATAGACGATAAATTCTTTTAAAAGGGAGAAAGTTTGGGGTTTGGATGCTAAAATCAAAATAGGGAACTGTGAATAATTGAAGTTGGAATTCAATGAAATGACGATCTCATTTGTATGGAATTGGTTATTTTATTATTTACTTTACCTACATAGCAATGAAAGTATTATATTGCAGGTATATAAATCTATATCGAAGCATCAGCAAAAGTATTTGCCTGTTTATAAATCATTTCTTTGGCCAAATAAACTCCTTTTGACCTGTGACAGTATACTCAACTTCATGTTTATCCCAACGATTTAAATTACTCTTATCCATTTTGTTGTATTTTAAATACAATTCATGTTGATCATTTATTACTGTGTCAAAAAAATAATAATATCCAATTTCATTTGAATAAAATGAATCCGTAACTGGTCTACCTCGCATTGCATAAATCTCTTTATAAGCAATTGTATCAAATTGCGCTTGACTACCATCAGGAAAATACATACTTATTTTTGCAAAATAGTTTTTTATTCTGTCCTCTTTTGGAAGATTTTTCTTGGGAACCAACCACTTATCACACTTTAAAAATTCCTCAGACCCTGGTTCCAATATATGAAAATCAACTTTATATGACCTGATAGTATCATTAGTTATTTCAGTCTTTCTTACTGTAAATCGGTAAGATTTAAAAGCAGATTTATTAACGAGATAAACCATTTTTGAATCAGGTATTGTTTCATCACAACCCCTATCACGAAATTCAATTTTACCTTGAATCCTGGAACAGCCAAAAAGAGTGATTAGAAGTAAAATAATGAAATTCCTCATAAATTAATTTTAATATAGGTTACAGAAAAAAATACTTAACACATTCAGAAATAAAAAGAGCGCTAATTATTTCAATAAGTCTAATATATCAATTACCAAATAATTAAGGCTTTTACATTGTTCACCCTAATATATAATTTGAAATGTGGCCCAAATCAGGTGAACTAAATTTTACTAAAATACAAACTAACCTCACCCCCTATTCTTCTTAAAATTCTCCGCCTGCTCAAAAATTTCCACATATACTTCATCCCTTTCCACCGGCGGGTAACCATATTCATCGAGAAGGAGGATGAGCCCCACTTTCAACGCTGATTTGATATCATCCCGCTTATTCCAATCCGGAAATTTAGCTTGCCCGTCCACGAGGTCTTTCACTGATTTTGCCAGTTCGATCAGTTTGTGTTCAGGATAGGTAAAATCATATTTATAACAGAGTTCATTCAGAATATCATAAAAGGCTTTTTCCTCAAAGTTGATACCCATAGCCCCACCGGCCGAAAACTCCTTATGGACTGCCCAAATCATTTCGGTCAGTTGATTGGCCATTTCTTCATACACTTCACTTCTGAAGATGTCATTCTTGTCTCTGTCGTTGTAGAGGTTTACAAGCGCCTGCATTTTTTTAGAAAAATCAACGCCTTTTACCTTGTTTACTTTTTTTATTTCGCCAATCATTTTAGATAAAAGGTGTTGAAGCATTTTGATTTTGGTATTGGGAAGCTTGATCTTTTCAATCTTAGCCAGGTAATCTGCATCAAAAAGATCCTGACCGCCTTCATTGGGTTCACCCAATTTGAACAGTTCTTCTACCCCATCGCTTTCAAGGGCATCCTTAATCATTTCCCGTACCCGGGCATTCATATGCGCCGTATCGGGAGCATCGCCCTTGGTAAGCTTAAAGACAATCGACCGGACAGCCAGATAAAAATGCGTATAATCTCTTTCCATCTGCGTAAGCTGATCGCTGCCGGCGCAAATATCATAAGCCGCTTTCAATCGCTGTACCAAACCCATATACCGGGTTTCCGAGTCTTTGGTCTGTTGCACAAACTCCGCAGCGAGATTCAGGGTATTGAGCTGTTGCAATGTAGTACCCTTAAAATATTTGCTGCTGTCAAATTTATGCAGCAGTTTGGCCAACAGGTCTAAATGGTTTCTTACAATGATGATGGATTCCGCAATATCTTCAAAGTTATCCTTGTCCCCTTCGCTGTATTTTTTGAGCGCAAGGTTCATTTGCTTTTTAATCCCAATATAATCAATCACCAACCCTTTGTTCTTTCCCTCGTATCGACGATTTACCCTCGAAATGGTTTGTATTAAATTATGCTGTTGTATGGGTTTATCAATATAAATCGAATCCAGAAAAGGCACGTCAAAACCGGTCAGCCACATATCTACCACGATGGCAATCTTGAAATTTGATTTCTCATTCTTAAACTGCCGGTCCCATTCCTTGCGGTTTTCTTTGGTGCCAAGCATGGCGTGCAATTCTTTGGGATCATCCTGCCCACGGGTCATGATCATCTTTATCCGCTCAATCGGTTTTAGTTCCCGTTTATCTTTTTCAGTAAGTACAGCCCCCTCTTCAGCGGCAAGCACTTCATTCCATTCGGGCTTCAGGGCAATTATGTTTTTATACAGGTTGTAAGCAATTTCCCTATTGGCACATACAAACATGGCCTTACCCTTTACGGTGGCTCCTTCGCTTACCCGGTTTTCATAATGGGCTACAAAATCGGCTGCAACGGCTTTCAAGCGGTCGGGGTCGCCAAGGATAGCATACATATTGGCCACTTCTTTTTTGCTCTGCTCTATTTGGTAGTCATTGGCACCCGCTTTGGCAGCTTCCTCATAGTATTCTTCTATCTTTTTAAGCTCGCTGTTTTTCAACGCTACTTTGGCAGCCCTGCCTTCGTACACAATCCGTACGGTTATTTCATCCTTTACCGATTCCGTCATCGTGTAAGCATCCACCACTTTACCAAAAACATCAAGCGTGGCATCAATGGGCGTACCGGTAAAACCCACAAAAGTGGCATTGGGTAAAGAGTCATGCAGGTATTTGGCAAAGCCATAGGTTTTGGTAACCCCTTTCTCAGTCACTTTTATTTTCTGGTCAAGGTTTATCTGGCTGCGGTGTGCCTCGTCCGAAATACAGATCACATTGGTGCGGTCTGTAAGCAGTTCGGTGTCTTCGGTAAACTTATGGATGGTGGTTAAGAAAACGCCCCCACTTTGCCGGCCTTGCAGGAGTTCCCGCAGGTTTGCCCGACTTTCCACACTCACCACCATATTATCACCTACAAAATTTTTGGCATTGGTAAACTGTCCGCTCAGTTGGTCATCAAGATCGGTCCGGTCGGTAATGAGCACAATCGTCGGACTTTCAAAATAAACACTCTTCATCAGCAGCCGGGTCAGATACAGCATGGTGAAACTTTTACCGCAGCCTGTTGCGCCAAAATAGGTACCACCCTTGCCGTCACCATCAGGCTTTTGGGATTTCATGATATTGTTGAACAGCGCCCTTGCCGCATAGTACTGAGGATAACGGCAAACAATCTTTTCATTCTTGCGGCTGCTGTCGGGTATGTACACAAAGTTTCGGATGATATCCCGCAGGCGCCCCTGCTCAAACATCCCTTGTATGAGGGTGTACATACTGTCGATGCCATCTACGTCCCTTGCTAACCCGGCCACTCTGCGCCAGGCATAAAAGAACTCGTAGGATGCAAAAAAAGAACCCGCCTTATTGTTTACCCCATCGCTGATTACACAAAAAGCATTGTATTTAAATAGTTCGGGGATGGCCCGTTGATAACGGACAGTTAATTGAATAAACGCATCGTGCAGGGTGGCATCTTCCCGGATGGCCGATTTAAATTCAAACACAACCACCGGTAAACCATTGATATACACAATGCCGTCGGGTATGCGTTTTTCATTACCGGTAATTTCCAATTGTGTTACAAACCGGTAAATATTATTTCCACTTGTATAATCATCCTCTGTATCGGTGACCACTTCAATCAGGGAATCTACGGATGGTTGCCGTTGTTGTTGTAATCCGGTATAGTCAATCAGTTCTATGTATAGGTCTTTTTTGCTTCTATCTTCCCGTTTAAGTATAAAACCGTCAGAAAGCATTTTCATAAAAGTTTTATTGCTCTCGTAAAGATCGCTTGCAGGAAGTGCTTTCAGTTGTAAAATAATCGATTGGATTTCGTTTAAAGTGATACCTTCCTCCTTGTATTTTCGCAGAAGAAAGTCCGTCAAATCCTTTTCAATCAATACCTCCTCATTCGGGCGGACCATTGTATTGCCGGAAGTATGCGGGAAAAATTGTTTTCCCAGTAGCTCGGTAAAAGCCTTTTCCAGTTTAGCTTCAGTGAATTTCATCCCTTATTTTCTATTTGAATATTCCAGCTAATTGTTGCCAATCGTTTTCTTATTCTTTGCAAAGTAGACAAGATATCCTGTTCGTCTGGCAAAGTTCCATAAACCAGATTTTTAAAATCGCTATTGTAAACAGACTTCAACTCATGCCAAACGTTTTCCAGATCTTTAAATACTAAAGCTTCATTTGGATGATGAATTAACCATTCATTTGAATTCTTATAACTGGCAACATCATCATTAGCTACTTTCAATAACATCTCTTCAAAAGCCATTGAATCGAGAAAATCGGAAAACTCCCTTTGTTGTAATAGTTGGTGCAGGTCATACATGTGCCTTACTTTTTTCTTTAAGTCATCAATTGGATTTTCCCCGTATGAAAACCTTACCTGGCTCATGATCTTTTCACAAATCGTTCTTGTTGGCTGCAGTACCAGCAATTCAAAAGGAAGTAATCCATTTGCTGCTGCTATATCCTGTTGTCCATTATTAAGCATCATGCTACCTACAAATGAGCTAATCGTTTTTGTTGTAAAAGGTTCAAAATAACCGAGCCATGTAGCTTCCACTACAATCACATCTCTCACCTGACCATAATTTCCATTGAATTCCTTTGCATAAGTATGTGCCGTTTTTCGGTTCATACCCATTTTTTGTGTTAGTTCAGGTATTTCTACTTCAGGCAATACATCTGCCACAACCCTGCTTATCTTCCTTATTTTGTTGGTGAGCTTGTTATTTGATTCTCCTTCATGCCTTAGTACCACAAGGTCTATGTCTTCCGAAAACCGTTCAATCATTTGATAACACTTCGATAATGCCGTTCCACCTTTAAATACACTGTCTTTGCCAATTTCATTATTAAATATTATATACAATGCAAAAGTTACCCAATAATCTTTCTCAACATAGATAGCGGGTACCTTCATTTGGTCAGCCGTAAACTGAACCGCTTGTCTGAAGAGTGTTTTATCCAGATGTAGCTTCATATAATATTCCATTTTTCAGTGTCGCTTAGTACTTTCGCTGCTCCCGGTAATTTATATTTCGTAATCGGGTTCAGTGTTTTGTACAATAACTCACTTACTGAATTTTGCTGTATTTCATCCAGCAGGGAGCCCAATAATGCTCTTGCAGCCGGTGGATATTTTAATGCCAGACGCACCAGGGTGCTCCTTTCAGTTTCCGGTAAATTTTTAAGAATGGCCAGCAATCGCTTACAGGACGATTCTATGGAAGCATCGGGGATTTTTTTTATGTAGCGGATGGCATCCATTATCTGAAGCAACGGAATATTGTCTTTGGTAATGGTATTTTTTTGTTTGATGAACGAAATGGTATAGCGTTCCCGTTTAAAAGCCGGCCTTACCTGGTTTTTACCAATCTGTATGGTATTGCTTACCTGTGTGGTTAGCCCCAATTGATTGTAAACGCTATAACCGGTGAGGTATCCTGTAATCTTTCCATCTTCTTCCAATAGGTCTTTTACAACCTGTGCCTGATTTGGTTGCAGGTTGCCAAAAGGCGTTATTTCGGGTTTGTAGTATTTGCCCTTTGCAAGTTTTACTATTTTGCCCGTATTGACCATCCGGTTCAGCGTTTTTATCACCGCTTCTTTCTTGTTCACCTCTCCAATAAAATCCACATAGGTGAATACATAACCCTTGGGGAGCCTGTTGATGGTAAACGCTATGTAGTCGGACACTTTCATTAGTTATCTATAGTACAAAGCTACTAATATTGTCCAGTTTATTAGTATAAAAACTGGACAATTTTTTAATCTGCCACGGTGTACATAAATCAAACGCTCATTTTCCTTACCACAATCTGCAAAAATACTTCATCAACCGAACGGGAAATACCCAAACCCAAATGATGGGGAAAACCCTCCTGCTCCAGTAACCCGGTAAAAGCTTCTTCCAATTTTGTTTCTGTGAATTTCATTTCATAAAAAATTTATCCTCTGCCCATTTTTGAGGATTCTTGATGATGTAATTGGAAATATTGAAATAAGCCCGTTCATTCCGGATAATGTGTTCGTAATAATTGCGCTGCCATAGTTTCCCCATGATTTCATTTCTGGCTTTAAAAATCGCAAGGCACCTGTTTGCCACCAATGATTTATAAGCGCCTACGATATCGCCGATGGTTTTATTCGATAAATTCTCCGAAGGAGAATTAAAAAAGGATTCCGAAGGGGATTCCGAAGGGGATTCCGAAGGGGATTCCGAAGGGGATTCCGAAGGGGATTCCGAAGGGGATTACGAAGGGGATTCCGAAGGGGCAGGGGTGAACCCTGCCCGTAGCGGGGGATCCTTTGGGGCATCCGTTGGGGCATCCCCTCGCGGGTGCCCCAATAGAGGCCCCAAAATAAATCCCGCCTGCCCCGGCGGAAGATCTTTCAATAATAAAATGCCGTGCATGTGATTGGGCATGATCTGAAAGATATCTATAGAAAGATTGGGAAAGCGCAGCGGAAGGTTTTCCCATTCCTCATGGGCAATTTGCCCGAATGCATTCAATATCATTTCGCCATTGGATATATGGCCAAAAAAATGC
>JBGSNV010000391.1:0-8436 GCA_041739485.1 Chitinophagaceae bacterium | reverse complement strand
AAAACTGCCACGGCTTTGGTCATAAAATTTACCCACCTTGCTGAGCGGCCGCCTGAATGGCAGTCAGTGCAATGGTGTAAACGATATCGTCTACAAGTGCTCCACGACTCAGGTCGTTTACCGGTCTGCGTAATCCTTGCAACATGGGTCCCACACTTACAACACCGGCGCTGCGCTGAACGGCTTTGTAGGTCGTATTTCCGGTATTGAGGTCAGGGAAAATGAATACATTGGCCTTGCCCGCAACCGGACTATCGGGCGACTTTTGCCGGCCCACACTTTCTACTGAAGCGGCATCGTACTGTAAAGGACCATCAATCAGCAGATCGGGTCTTTTCACCTTTGCAATGCGGGTAGCTTCGGCAACTTTTTCCACATCGGCCCCCATACCACTGCTTCCGGTACTGTAACTGATCATGGCCACTTTGGGATGAATCCCAAAGGCTTTTGCTGAATCAGCACTTTGAATAGCGATGTCGGCGAGTTCTTCGGCAGATGGATCCGGATTGACGGCACAATCTCCATAAACATATACCTGATCGGGCATCAGCATAAAAAATACCGAGGAGACTATCGAAGCACCGGGAGCCGTTTTGATCAACTGAAGTGCCGGCCTGATGGTATTGGCCGTGGTATGAATGGCTCCGCTTACAAGCCCGTCCACTTCATTCATCATGATCATCATGGTACCCATGACCACATTATCTTCCAATTGTTGTTCAGCCTGAGGTGCCGTTAAGCCCTTATGTTTCCTTAAGTCAACCATGGGTAACACATAACGATGCCGTATTTCGTCCGGATGCAGTATTTCGATATCAAGGGGCAATTCTATTCCCTGAGCCTCGGCCACTTCTTCAATAGTTGTGCGATCCCCAAGCAATACACAGCGGGCAATATTTTTTTGATGGCAAATAACCGCGGCCCGGATGGTGCGGGGCTCATCGCCTTCGGGCAGCACGATCCTTTTGCCAGCAGCCCTTGCAGCCTCCATCAATTGGTGCCTGAAAGCTGCCGGTGGCATGCGACCTTCGGAAGGTTCCCCAAGTTTTATTTGCAAAATATCGGCAGCAAGATGGTCTGCTACAAAATCCACAAGTTTGGTGGCCCGCTCAATATCATCTGCGGGAATATGGATGTCCATTTTGCCGAGATTGGTCACGGTTTCATAGGTATTCGTTTCTACGAGCAGCACGGGTATTTTTTGAAGCAGGGCCGGAGCACATAACTTACGAATGACGGGCTTGGGTTCAAAACCGCTTGTCAGCAACAAACCCGCAATCGGGGTACCCCGCATCACTGCCATACTTGTGGCGATCAATACATCATCGCGGTCGCCGGCGGTTATGATCAACGCACCGGGTTGCAACCTTTCTATCACATATTCAATGCTTCGGGTGGCTACCATGATATCGTGCACCCTTGCCGTTTCCAGATTGCCATGAAAAAGAATTTTGGCTTTCAGATGTTCGGCCACATCGAGCATACGGGGGGCAGAAAGCGAAGGCTCCATTGGTGTGGCTCCTATAAACGGGAGTTTGCCGCTGTGTACAATTTTTGAATTTTGTGATATCAACCGATGTAAGGCATGAATATCTGTAAGGGGAGGTACTTTCGTAAGCACATAGCCTACAAAAGAAACCTTATCCTGTCCGCCAAACTGCTGTACGGTCATTTCAATCTGCTCGGCAATATTTACCGCATCAATGGTTTCTGCAGCCACTACAAGAATTACATCAGCCTGCAGATTACGGGCGATCTCTCCGTTAAGCGCCGATAATAAGGGACGTACCGGATCATGCGCTAACCCTTCCACTACCAACAAATCGGTATCGGGTTCAGCCAGCTTCTTTAGCCCGACAACTTCTTCCATCAACTGCTCTTTTTGCCCGTGACTCATCAGGTATTCTACCCGATCGAGCGAAATGGGTTTGGGAACGCGGAGATTAAAGAGTGCTTTGGCAAAAATGCTGGAGCGTTCTCCTTCTTCACCCGGATAGTTATCGGCAATAGGTTTTAAAAAACCGGCACGCATCCGGTTACGCTCAAGCGTACGAACGGTACCAAGCGCCACAGAAGTAAGCGCTGCATTCATACCCACAGGTGCCAGATAATAGGTTCTCATACAAATTATTTTTTTAAGACTTCAAGGGTCTGCGAAACGATCATAGCTTCTTCATTGGTGTTTACGACGATGGCCACCGGGCTATCGGGCTGTGTGATAACACCCCCCTGCCCTCTGATGGCTAAGGCATTGGCAGCAGGATCGGTTTTGAAGCCCAAAAGCGCCAACCGATCCAGCACTTTAGCACGCACGCCAAATGCATTTTCCCCAATCCCGCCTGTAAAAATCAATGCATCGAGCCGGGGTAAGGAAACCGCTAACCCGCCGATAGCACGGGCAAGCCGGAACACAAAAACCTCAATAGCTATAGCCGCACCGGTATGCCCCGATTCGGCTGCCTGTGTCAGTTCCCGCATATCATTACTCAATTCAGACAAACCTAGCAAACCGCTTGTTTTATTCAGCAGATTCACCACTTCCTCTGCAGGAATGCCCAGCGTCTTGGCAATATAAGTAGGCAGTCCGGGATCAATATCGCCGCTTCGGGTTCCCATTACAACACCTTCAAGAGGCGTGAAACCCATCGTGGTATCTATGCTTTGACCGTTGAGTACAGCGGCGGCACTTGCTCCGTTTCCAAGATGTGCACTGATGAAGGCACTGTTATTTATAGGAATACCAAGCACACTTGCTGCTTTGCGGGTAACATATTGATGGCTTGTGCCGTGAAAACCATACCGCCGTACTCCGAATTCGCGGTACCAGGCCATCGGAACGGCATACAAGTAAGCTTCTTTAGGTATCGTTTGGTGAAAAGCGGTATCAAAAACAGCTACTTGTGGAAGATGGGGTGCCACCGTCAAGACTCCCCGGATACCGATCAGGTTGGCAGGATTGTGCAAGGGAGCAAATGGAATGCAGGCTTCGATAGCCTTCAGCACTGCCTCATTGATGATGGTGGGTGCTTTAAAATTTTCACCGCCATGCACCACCCTGTGTCCCACCCCCTCTATATCTTTATCTAGGCCGGTTCTTCTGAGGTAAGCAAAAATTTCTGAAACTGCCTGCTCATGGGTAGCCGGTGAAAGCACATGCCTCATCTTGCCGGCCGCATCTTCAAAATGCAACACACCCTCTTTTTCCCCCAATCTTTCTGCAAGCCCTTGCAGTACAACCTGCTGATCCCCGGATTGAATCAACGAAAACTTAAGAGAAGAGCTTCCGGAATTTAAAACCAAGATTGTTTTCATGGGCTTCTCACTTCAATTTCAGGAGGTTTGCATCATTTCCACAAACTGATCAAACAAGTACCGGCTATCGTGTGGCCCGGGAGTTGCTTCGGGGTGGTATTGTACCGAGAAAAAAGGTTTGTCCTTGATCCGTATCCCTTCAATGGAATCATCATTTAAGTTCAAATGGGTCACTTCTATATGGCTGGCAGCCCTTACTGCTTCAGGATCCACACCAAAGCCGTGATTTTGAGTGGTTATTTCGCTTCGGCCGCTGATGACATTTTTAACCGGATGGTTCAGTCCCCGATGACCATGGTGCATTTTAAAGGTTGGAATGCCATGCGCCAAAGCGAGCAATTGATGACCGAGGCAAATACCAAACATGGGTTTATTCAGTTTGGCCAATTCTTGTATGGTAGCCACAGCATAATCCATGCTAGCCGGATCGCCGGGACCATTGGAAATGAAAAAACCATCAGGTTCAAAATCAAGCAAGGTTTTTACCGGTGTTTTAGCCGGAAAAACCTTGGCATAAACCCCTCTGTCCGTCAGGTTTTGTAAAATATTTTGTTTGATGCCGAAATCGAGCACGGAAACTCTTTTACCTTGAGCTGGATTTCCTTTAAAATAAGGAGCCGTCGTACTTACCTGAGAAGCGAGTTCCAGTCCTTCCATGGAAGGAACCAGTTTAACGGCCTCGAGAAGGGCTTCAACGGTTTGTCCATCGCTGCTGATGATACAATTCATCGCTCCTTTTTGCCGGATATGAGAAACCAATGCCCGGGTATCAATCCCTTCAATGGCCACGATGTTATTTTGTACCAGATAATCCTGCAAAGTAGCATTGGCCTGAAAGCGGCTAAAGCGTTCCTCAAGATTCCTACCGATCAAACCTCTGATTTTTACAGAGGAGGATTCCACATCGGTTTCCTTGATCCCGTAGTTCCCAACATGCACATTATTCATAATGAGCACCTGTCCAAAATAACTTGGATCGGTAAAAACTTCCTGATAACCGGTCATACCGGTATTGAAACAAATTTCTCCGGAAGTGGTACCGGTGGCTCCAAAAGCATAGCCATAAAAATAATGCCCATCTTCCAAAACGAGGATGGCTGGTTGTGTAGAATGCGTCATTTGGGGGGAAAATAGAATGATTTAACGGTGCAAATTTAGGAAAATCAACGGAGCCGCCCCCGAAAACTATCCCAAAGATTTCTACATCAGTCCAAGCACTTTATCTCGCACTAAAAAACAACAACCTAACAACCCCGATTCGGCCTGAAGATCCGACAGTACGACCCGGGTATATGTATTCACAAGATTAAGCGAATGCCGAAGAATATAGGCTTTTACTGGTAGCAACAAAGCATCCCGAATACGCATGATATTGAAAGGATGAATATACTTCGGGAGTTCGAATGCAGCAGTACTTTATGTGGTAAGAGCCAACAATGGAGTCATTATGATCATCACAAAAAAGGCTGCATTCAGAAAGGGATCGGAATCAGCTGATGTATCTTTAGAAATACCCATGAAGTTTATTCAGAGCTTCCCTTATATGGAAAACATACGGAATCAAATTAATAACGAGCCGCCGCCGTAAAACCCGCATAGGGTGGCAACGGACCGGCAATCAGATTATGTTTTGGGGTAGGTAATTAAACCTAAAAAAAACAGGCTGTTTCTAATCCGGGATATCCTTTTTTGACGAAATATATAAAGATTGCAATAAAAAATTGCAAATAACCGCAAATTAACGCAGATAGTTTATATTTACATTTCGAATTACGTTTCAGCAAAAACACATTTATTCTAAAATTTACTACCAACATGGTAACTTCTTTTGAAAAGATCCCACTTGAAATTTTTGAAACCCCCAAATCAGGCTCTGAATTTGTGGCGCGGGAAATAGCAAATACCATCCGTTCCAAACAGCAAGCTGGTGAAAACTGCGTGCTCGGTCTTGCTACCGGTTCCACCCCAATCACGATGTATAAAGAACTGGTAAGGCTGCATCGCGAAGAAGGACTGAGCTTTAAAAATGTGGTATCCTTTAATTTGGATGAATACTATCCTTTGGAGCGGGAGGCGGTTCAAAGTTATTGGAGCTTTATGCACCGAAATCTTTTTGATCATGTAGATATCCTTCCGGCAAACATTCATATTCCAAATGGAGGCTGGAAACAAAGCGAAGTAAAAAAACATTGTCTTGCCTATGAAGAGGCTATCGAAACTGCGGGTGGCATCGATTTACAAATACTCGGAATTGGTAACAATGGACATATTGGTTTTAACGAACCGGGAAGCAGCATTTACAGCCGTACAAGACTGGTAACACTGGAAAACAGTACCCGGATTGCCAATGCCAAAGACTTTCAAAATATCAGTAAGGTTCCGAGACTTGCTCTTACGGCCGGTATCAGTACCATTATGAAAGCCAAAAGAATCATCCTGATGGCCTGGGGCTTTAAAGCGCCGACGGTAGCAAGATCCGTAGAAGGATCTGTAACAGAAAGCGTACCGGCAAGCCTGCTGCAGCAGCATAATGATTGTCTGTTTGTAGTAGATGAACAAGCCTCTACCGAACTTACCCGCATTAAGACACCGTGGCTTACCGGTGAAATAGAATGGACACCTAAAATGATCCGCCGGGCGGTTATTAATATGGCACTCAAAGTGGGCAAACCCATTTTGAGCCTCACCAACAACGATTACAATGAGAATGGTCTCGGAGACCTGATTGTAGAAAAAGGGGACTCTTACGAGATCAACCTTCAGGTATTTTATATGATGCGGGACACGATTACCGGATGGCCGGGAGGCAAACCCAATGCCGTGATTCCGGGTCACCCTGAACGCAGCGAAATACAGCCAAAAACCTGCCTGATCTTTTCCCCCCACCCCGACGATGACATCATAAGTATGGGCGGCACCTTCATGCGGCTTAAAGACCACGGGCACGAAGTACATGTGGGATATCAGACAAGCGGTAACATTGCCGTGACCGATGAATTTGTAACCCGTTATATCGATTTTGCCGTTGGTTTTGAAGATATGTTTGGCATGGATTCTGAAAAATCGCATGCCATTCTTGCCGAAGCAAGGCAATACCTGGAAAGTAAAGCGCCAACACAGATCGATTCCCCCCAAATCAGAGCCATCAAAGGTTTGATTCGGCGCGGAGAAGCTGCAGCCACCTGTCGCTATGTAGGATTGAGTGAAGGACACTGGCATTTTCAGAATCTTCCTTTTTACGAAACGGGAACTATTCAGAAAAACCCGATGGGCGAAGAAGATGTGGTTTTAACCATGGAACTGTTGCGCAAATTAAAACCGCATCAGGTATTTTGTGCCGGAGATCTTGCGGATCCGCATGGTACCCACAAAGTGTGTCTCGATGTTATTTTCGAAAGCCTTCGCCGTATTAAAGAAGCGGGAGATGAATGGATCAAAAATTGCTGGGTTTGGCTTTACAAAGGTGCCTGGCAGGAATGGGACATCACCGATATTGAAATGGCGATTCCCATGAGTCCGGATCAGGTCATGAAAAAACGATACGGTATTTTTATTCATCAGTCTCAAAAAGACATGGTTCCGTTTCAGGGAAGCGACAGCCGGGAATTCTGGCAGCGCGCTGAGGAACGCAACAGCAATACAGCCAATCTTTACGCCAAACTGGGTTTAACACAGTATGCTGCTATGGAAGCATTTGTGAGATGGCATTATTAGATAGATAAACATTTGTAGCAGAAAATATAAGAGCCGGTTTCTCGCTTTGAGAGCCGGCTTTTGTTTAAGATTGTGGGCTAAGAACAAGGGTTTCACCCCAACATTCCTCCATTTTCAAAATTCTCCCCCAAATTTGCGCATGCACACTCGACTTCTCCTTCTGGGTTTGGTACTTTTTTTGACCTCCCACGCACAGGACACCCTTACTCCCAAACCCAACCTGGTAAACCGTTTGATCGATTTTGGTAAAGAGAAATATGAAAAGATCGTGAATGCCGACCGGTTGATCATCCCCTTTCCTATCCTGACCCGACAACCTGAAACAGGCTGGGTGGCCGGGGCCGCAGTGGATTATTACTTTAAACCCCGCGACAGCGCAAAGGCAGCAATTACAAGACCCTCTTACATTTATGCTTCTATCACCTACAGTCAGCTCAAGCAATTGCAAACCGATTTGCAATGGCAAGCTTTTACTGCGGGCAACAAATATTATTTAAAAGGACAGATCAGCTATGTAAACAACTACGATCGTTTTTGGGGAATCGGTAACAGAAGCCCCGAATCGGACCGCAGCGAATATACTTTTAACCGGACCCGGGTGCAACTCCGGGGCATGCGGCAGGTTGCCCCGTCTCTTTATGTGGGCGCTGTATCGCAGGCCGACTGGTACACTAAGGTAGATTGGTTCAATCTGAATGATGCCATAGATCTTGACAGCCTTTCGGGCAGTGGGGAAAACCGGCTAATCGGTATCGGCCCAAGCATTTTGTATGATAGCCGCGACAATCCCTACAGCCCGCGTACCGGATGGTATACGGAGTTTCAAACGCTTTTCTTTCTTCCGGCGCTTGGCAGCGAATTTGGATTTGAACGTATTCAGGTCGACTTGCGCAAATACTTTCCGCTTGGCAAAAACCCGAATCATGTGCTTGCTTTACAAAATATCTGGAATTTCAGCATCGGGCCTGAAATACCGTTCCGGGAATTGGGCCGGTTGGGTAGTCAAATAATCATGCGGGGTTACTTCAATGGCCGGTTTAAAGACCGGCATATGGCGGAGGCGCAAGCTGAATACCGTTTTCCGGTCTGGAATATTATTTCGGGAGCAACTTTCTTCTCGATGGGACGGGTGGCACCGAGGCCCGGCGATTTGCTGGGAGGTAAATTCCATTATAGCTATGGGTTGGGGCCAAGGTTGATGGTCAATAAAAAGCAACGGATCAGTCTGAGACTTGATGTTGCAGTAAATGAATTCGGGCAAACCGAGTTTTATGCAAGATTTTTTGAGGCGTTTTGAAAAAAATTTTTTGGAAGATGCGACCGCCACCCTTATTTTTGCAGCCCGTTAAAGGGAAATGGCTCCGTAGCTCAATTGAATAGAGCACCCCGACTTAGGTCGGGGAGAGATCG
>JBGSNV010000361.1:0-2850 GCA_041739485.1 Chitinophagaceae bacterium | reverse complement strand
GAATCGGTTTCCTGAACAGTTGAAGCTCGGGGTAAAATCCTGGCAGGCTAAACGCATGCTTTGGAACACTTTCAATTTTGGAGGAAACAGCACTATAGATAGTACACAGTTCAGGGTAGATGCCGGCGGGTATAATCCTTTGCTAGGTTTAAGTTACGGGGAGCTTGCCGGAGATAGCCGGAGTCAGCATAAAAGTCAGGGTTTTGGCGTGCCACGAAGCCGGGGAAGTCAACGGGAGTTTTTTGTGCCGATTCGGGGTGATAAACCCGAGAAGGATTTATTGGATGGCGTAGATATTACCTGGAACCGGGTTCCGTTGACCGGAATTTCAGGTCTTGGTTCTCCTGATGTCGGAATGAAATTTCGTCAGATACTTACCGGCTCGCAAGGGTTCGAAAAAGCGATAGACCTTTTGATTTCAGAGTTTAGTGCTGAAAAACCCGAATCAATGGTTCCCGGATTGGTTGAAATGCATCGGTTTTTAAAATTCGGGGCCGAACCAAGTATTTGGAAACAGACTAAACTGGATGAACTGGAAAGCCTGATGCTGGAATGTATGGGATTCTACGCTGAAGCTACCGTTGGTTCACAGTTTCTCCCCGAGGGAGATTCGGCTACTTTGTTGCTGAATATGGTCAATCGAAGTGATATTCCGCTGGAAACAACGATGTTTCGGTTTGCACAAATGAACGATGTCCTCTTAGAAGAATCACTTACCAATAATGAGAATGTAAGCAAGGCAAACCGGGTGGAAATTCCGGGTAGTTTTTTGGTATCCCAACCCTACTGGCTTGCAAACGGACTCAGCGGACAAATGTTTGACGTTAGGGATCAGAAGTTGATTGGTAAACCCGTCAATGATCCGTTGACTGTGAGAGTTCGGTTGAAATTATATAAGGATTACCCGATAGATATTTTGCTACCTATTCAATACAAATATATTGATCCGGTAAAGGGGGAAGTTTATCAGCCGGTATTTGTAACACCGCCTCACATGGTTTACAGCAATAATGATATTGTATTGTTTAAAAAAGACAAACAGGATTCTGTTTTTATAGATGTACAGGTAAATAGCTGGCAAAAAGCGACAAACAAAACCGCCACGGTGGGTCTTGTTTCTGATTATCTTCAGCAGGCAAAAAGGGATCTTTCTTTTAATTCAGAAATAAATGGCCTGAAACCCTACCGTTTTGTGCTGCGAAACTATTTGGCTGGTTCGGGTAAAACAAAGGATGCTGTTACTATGAATTTCATACTCGATAAAACGATGTATGCCAATGCTCAGCGAACTATTCAGTATGATCATATTCCAACGCTGCGGCATTATTATCAGGATAAGATTACGGTTTTGAATATTGACCTGAAGCTTTCCGGAAAAAAAATCGGATACATTGAAGGGGCAGGTGACCGGGTATCGGCTGCGCTTGAAGCAATGGGATATGAGGTGGTTATTTTGAAAGAAGAGGATATTTCGATAACTAACCTTGCTCGCTTTGACGCCATAATAACTGGTATTCGGGCTTACAACATTCATGAATTTCTTACAGCTAAGTATGACGTTTTGATGGGATTTGTGAAAAATGGAGGGAACCTGATTGTGCAATACAATACAAGCAGTAATATCGGTCCTATCAAAGCTAAAATGAGTCCTTATGAGTTGAACATTATAAGAACGCGGGTAACCGATGAAGCTTCGCCTTTTCGCTTTCTCATACCAGACCATCCTGTTTTTAATACCCCCAATAAAATTACGGAAACCGATTTTGAGGGATGGATTCAAGAGCGGAGTATCTATCATGGAGGACGTTACGATGCTACTTTCAAAGCACCATTAGGACTGACAGATTTTGGAGAAAAGGAAGAATCAGGAAGTTTGTTGATAGCGCCTTATGGAAAAGGGAATTTTGTATATACCGGATTGGTATTTTTCAGAGAATTACCAGCTGCTGTACCGGGGGCTTACCGGCTGTTGGCTAATTTGATTGGCCTGCCGGAAAACAAATAAAATGGAAAGGATATGTTTGGATTAACCCGGGGACAGTTACTCTTGCTTGGCGCTATGTTGCTGGGTTTCGTGTTGGGAAAAATATTAAAAAATTTCAAGGTAGGCTTTGCCATAGCGTTGGTTCTGTCCTTGTTATTTGCTGTAAATTTTAAAAGAAGAAAATGACCAAAAAAGAGCCTTCAAAAAGTTTCTGGAGCAGATGGTATTTACTTGTACTCGTTCTCTTGCTGGCCGAAATCCTTTTTTTTGACTGGATGACCCGATATTTCGGCTAATTGGTAGATTTAATTTTCAGAGCATGACATTTATCGATTGGCTTGTACTGGTTGTAACACTGGCAGGAATCATTTCTTATGGTTTGTACAAAAGCAAACATAGTAAAAACCTGGAAGGCTATTTTTTGGGTGGACGCAGTATGCCATGGTGGTTGATTCTGTTAAGCATCATGGGCACCCAGGCAAGTGCTATTACTTTTTTATCGGCGCCGGGACAGGCTTATACCGATGGTATGCGCTTTGTGCAATATTATTTTGGCCTTCCGATTGCGATGATCGTCATCAGCATATTTTTTGTGCCGATTTTTCACAAGCTCAAAGTATATACCGCCTACGAATTTCTAGAAAATCGCTTTGATTCAAAGACCCGTACTCTCACTTCTTTTCTATTTTTAATAGGAAGAGGGCTGAGTACCGGCATTAGCATTTATGCCCCAAGTATTATTGTAAGCGCTTTGCTGGGTTGGAACATCTACCTCACCAATTTGCTAATGGGTGGATTTCTGATTATTTATACAGTTGCCGGTGGCGCAAAGGCCGTGGCCTATACCCAACGGTTACAGTTTTTCA
>JBGSNV010000353.1:0-8202 GCA_041739485.1 Chitinophagaceae bacterium | reverse complement strand
TGCATGGGCGAATGATACACTATTTGCCTGGTTTAAATACCGATCTATTAATGATATCTATTTTACTATGATTCATCCTGCTTCTCAGAAAACAAAAGTGTTTAGCACGTTAGAATTAATGCGAGAAGATGTTGGCTTTCCCTATCCTCTGGGAGTAAAAGAAAAATTTTTTATAGGCATTCCAGAGGATCTTGAATTGCTGTATAATAATTTTCCAGATCAATTGAAAAAGGGAAGTGCTATGAGTAAAATTGATTTGGCCATAAAAAAAAATAAACCTGTAATACTTTTATATGCCCTTAAGCACTAAAAAAAGAATCATATCTCTATTTGAATTAAAAAAATGGCCCTGGCTCATTACAGCCATTTCAATTATATCTGCTTGTGCATTGTCAATTGAAATGCAAAAACACATCAATCAAATTAAATCCCTGAAGAATGAGCAAAAACTAACAAAAAGCCTTACTTCTGAAGGTTATCGGGTTTCACTGTATAGTCAAATCTATCTCAATAACGATTTGTGGAAAGAATTGAAGTTGTATACTTTAAAAGATGAAAAGAGTATTCCATTTCGAAAATTGGCAAGTAATACAACATTAGTTTTGTATATTCATTCAAATATGTGTACGCCCTGTATTGAACACGAAATAAAAAATTTTTTAGGCCTTCATGAAAACCATGGATTTAATATGAAAAATTCGGTAGTAATCCTTGCTGGATTTAAAAAAGAAGTAATTCAAAAAATTCCGACCCTCACACCCATACTTTCCTCTGCCTATTATATCCCGAAAAATGAGGTAGTCACTGAATTTGAAAATTTATCTAAACCTTGCATGATTCTTTTCAAATCTGGCTACCCTAATTTAGTTTACCTTTCCTCCGGCTCTAAAGATGCATATTTTGAAGCATGGAAAGATATGGTTTTAAAATCTGGATTATGACGAAATACATTTTGGGATTTATAATACCCTTATTTATGCATGTCTGGGCAATTAGTCAATCCAAAAACCAAGTTATCGGACATATAGTTGATGCATGGAATGGAAATGGTGTTGCCTACTGTACAGTTTGGCAAATAGGTTCTCTCCAAAATGCCACTATCGCCAATAATTACGGTAGGTTTTCCCTTCCTGTTACAGAAGGCCAGATAAATAAAATAAGAATTACAAGTGTCGGCTATCGCGATACAATCATAATGATTGATGACCCTAAATTAAATTTGGAAAACCTACAAATAAAACTTACTCCAAATCCTTCACAACTTGAAGAAGTCATTGTATCTGCAACAATTCCCGATTCTCAAGTGATTGGGTTTAGTGAACTTACCAATACTACATCAACCCTTTGGAAAAATAACCTAACAATAAGTATTGGCTCATTATCAGAAGGCGGTGTTTATCTGCAATCGAATAAAAAATATCGTGGACGTTTAACCTCCATTTCCTTTTACCTACCAACCGATTTTGAATTTAAAGGTGATGTATTAATACGGCTAATAGAGCCTGGCAATTCGAATCTAAAGGGGATGAGGCAATATCCTTTTAATAATCAATCTGATAAGGCTACCAAAAGATTAGCGGTTACCAACCCAAAACCAGGTTGGAATGTTTTATCATTGGTTGATGCCGCTTTCGTAATGTCTGGTAAAGGATTGTTTGTTTTCTTTTCAATTGTTAATAAAGATGGCTCCCCTATAACCATGCAGTATGAAAACAATAAAGTCTCTATGCCCATGGGTATAGTAAAACAAAGGGTAAAAAATAATTATCCAATGTTTACAGCTATATACAGTATAGAAGAAAATACATATTCCTACATTGATTTTAATTCTGCAAGGAATTCTGTACCTGCTGTGTATTTGCGCTTTGTTCCATAAGTTGTTATTCGAAAGTTATTTCGTAATACACAAGGGAATTCTTTTAAAATCCTGTCTAAATTCTAGTATGCCCATCCACCCCTACCTATTGGCAGGCAAGCCTCAAAGCGGGGGATTTTATTTACAAGCCATCTCCTTATCCATTCGAACCGGCTATCCCGGATGAACGATGGATCGTTGCAATCGGAAATCTCAAATTCCACCGGCTAAATACTCGCTATTCATCAGCCTCTTGCGGAGAGGCACCCCTCTGCCCGATAGGGAGAGGAGAAGGGGGTGAGGTAGCTCCCTTCCTCACATACCAATACGCCAAAGGAATAAACCAGGTGGTAAAAAATGTACCAATCGTCAATCCTCCGATAATTACCAAGGCTAGTGGCTTTTGCAAATCGTTGCCAATACCGGGTATCAATAGCACCGGCAACATGGCCATACTTGTTGTCAATGATACCATCAGCAAAGGCTTCAGGCAAATATCTCCTGCTTCGTGAATCATCCGCTTCAGCAAATGCGCATTCATTTCCAAACCCTCAGCGCGGTATTTTTTCTCCAACCGGTTCAGGGTTTCAATTTTCAAGATAGGATCGTCCACTATCAAGCCAAGCACCACAATAAACCCAACCGCTGCCATTACATTTAAACTACCACCGGTTAGCCAAAGAATAACCATCGCACCACTAATGCCAAGCGGTATAGTTAACATAACAATGACAGGCTGTAACAAACTTTCGTATTGCACCACCAGAATAAAATACAAGAGCAATACCACCAAAATAAAAATGAGCCAGAGGGCATTGATTTGTTCTTTCTCCTGAAACCAGGCGCCGGTCATTTGTAGCTCCCACCCATTTTCCCGGGCTATCGGAGCCATTTTAGCCTCGAGTTCCATGGGGTTGCCCGCCTCCCAGGTCAGGCTTTGGTATGGCCCCGATTTATCGGCCGTAATATATTTGGCCTGCTGACTCCGAAGCAGGGATACAAAATCACCCAAAGGATACACGGCACCGCCGGCTCCCGAAACGGGGGTTTGCAGCTTGTCAGATAAATCATTTGCCTGACTGTACAACTGAATTTTTTGTACATCCCCAAACCGTTTCAGCTCGGTAATCGTAACCTGACCAAACAATTGTTGTAACGTTTCTTCCACCTGAGCAAAAGGAATCCGATAGGTTTGCATCTTTTGCCTATCCAGCAGCAAGTCGTAGCCCGTTGCCTGCACTAATCCGGATCCGGCAGTATAACAACTTACCGGCAATTGTTTTAGCAAGGCTTCCATATCCTTTTCATCCGAAGCCTGCTGCCCTTTTACCGGCCTGAAACGGGCTTCGATATAGGCCTGCTTGCGGGCAAACAATTGGGTAAATGCATTAGGTGCATCCTCCACATTGAACAAAGCCTGTGGATGATTTTGCGCCATCCAGTCAGCAAGCCTTTTATGAACCATTTCCCTTTCCTCAGGTCCCTTGGTTTTGAAATAAAGATCCCCCTGTTGTACATCCGTATTTTCCGGCTGCAGTAAAAATTGTCTGATGCCCGTTTCCGATTCGGACTCCAATACCAACGGAGCAAGAAACTGCATCAATTCCACCATACGGTTTTTATTTTCAAGGGCATCAACCGGTTCGTTCCAGTCAACCTGCACAAGACTTTCCGTTTGTACTACCGGGGGCAAACTTCTTACGGGTAGTAAAGGCGCTATGAAAAAGCCAACGGGCATCAATAGTAAAGTAATCCCTCCAAAAAATAGCCGATACCGAAGCACGGTATCAATCATCCGGTGGTAGCCCTTGTTTACCCAGCGATAAAAACGGGTGTCTTCGCTCAATGCTGCCTTTTCGTTTTTAAATAAAAAAGTGTACAAAAGCGGCGCCAGAATAAAAGCTACGGTAAGCGAAACAGCCAGTGAAATAGTGAGGGCAATACCCTGCTCCCAAACAAGGATACCTGCCAACCCACCCAGGATAACAAGCGGCGCATAGACGGCCACCGTTGTGAGCACCTGACTGATAATCGGAACCACTACCTCATTGGTACCCAACACAGCAGCATCGAGCACGGGAGCACCTTGACGTCTGCGGCGGATGATATGATCCACCACAATAACCGTGTTATCAATCAGGTTGCCAATACCAAGCGTAAGACCGCTGAGCGAAATAATATTGAACGAAATATTAAAAACTTTGAATAAGATAAACGTAAAAAGTAAGGAAACCGGAATGCTGATACTCATGATGAGCGGCGAGCGCCAATTCCCTAAAAAAGCAAAAAGAAGCATGATGGTAAAAAGTCCACCGTACAAAAGGTCCTGCTTTAAATTACCAATACCGGCATCTAATAAAAAGGACTGATCTTGCGTTAGCGAAAAAGAAACAGCGGGGTAATCTGTTTTGAATTGCTCCACCACTTCCCGGATGAGCGGCATCAAATCATTGAGCCTGCTATTGCTAGTCTTTTGAATGGTGATGACCAAACCCTGTTTACCATTGTATAAATGGAAACCCGTTTGCAGAACCGGCAGCCCCTTTACATCGGCTACCCTTCTTAACGGTACCGAGCCGCCTTGCGGCAAAGGAATCGCAATTTTACCTATATCTTCCGGATTGGAAAGCGTATTCCCCACCCGGATAAAATAACGGTATTGACCGTCCTTTAAACTCAGGCTTCCTACATCGCTGTTGGCCTGCCGTACTGCGGTGCCGATAGCCTGTACAGATAAGCCCAATGCCTGTAATTGATTGAGATCGGGTGCAATGCCAATGTATTGTTGTTCCCCACCATTTACATCTACCGTACTTACTCCGGGTAATTGCTCCAATCTTCTTTTAAGAACCTTATATGTAAGTTCGGTAGTTGAAACCATGTCTGCCTCCTCTGCCGGCATTACCTGCAACCTTACTACAGGTATATCTGTGCTGTTAAGTCGCATCACCTGAGGGCGGGGCATATCTTTTGGCAGGGTGTTAGCAAGTCGATCGAGCTTTTCATTTACCTCTATAAAAGCAAGATCCATACGGGTACCATATTCAAAACGGAGGGAAACGGTTCCTGTGAAATTGGCAGCCTTCGTTTCCATCTGCTCTAAACCACTAAGGGTACTCAGGTTATCCCGCATAGGCTTAAGAATCCGCTCTTCCATAAGGGGTGCCGGGGTATTGGCATAATATGCCTGCACCACCATTTCGGGCACATCGGCATTGGGTAAAAGACTTACAGGAATAAGACCGGTAAGGTAAAAACCCAGCCCGATGCAAAGGGCAAAACTAACCAATACGGCCACCGGCCGCTGAAGCAGATATTTTACCATCATGGGCGGCCGGGGGTTTCTGTATCTTCTTTAGCTACCGCTTTTACCGGTGCATCATGGGCTAATTGCAGGTTGTTGCTTACAATGATTTGCTGCCCTGCTTTAAGACCTTCTGTAATTTCAACAGACTCGTTGCTGCTGCGCCCGATGGTGACATAGTTCCATTTAGCCAAACCATTTTCGGCTGAAAAAACAACCGCTTTGCCGCCCCGGTAAACCAATGCTTCGCGGGGTACCACCAAGGTGTTTACCGTTGGCACCCCAATAGTGGCCCGGGCATGCATCCCTACAAAAACCTGGGTTTTCCCACGAGGCAGTTGCAATTTCAGTCGAACGGTTACCTGTCCGGTTTCATCTACCAAAGGATTGATATCGTACAAAGTAGCCCTTAAACCTTGTGCCGCACCCACTGGAAATACCATAGCAGGTATATTGGCACGCAACAGACCCACATCAGTTTCAAGTACCCGGGCAGCCAAAACCAATTGATCGGGTTGATAAATCCGAAACAATTCAGTACCCGGTTTTACCATTTCTCCCTGTCTTACCTTTACATTGGCAATAATACCCGAAAAAGGAGCTTTTAATTCTGATTGCTGTAACTCATACTCTGCCTCTTTTATATCCTGAAGCGCACCCGCAAGACCACTACTGATGCGCAATTTTTCCTGTATATCCTGCTTTTCTTTTGACCCGCTCTTTTCTAATAATTTTTCATATCCAAGCAATTGACTCTCATATTCCTTTTGTGCATTAAAAACCTGTAACCTTGCCCGTTCCAGTTTTAATTCCACAGGTTTAGCATTAAAGCTTGCCAACAAACTTCCTGCTGCCACCCGTTTACCGGTTTGCACAGGCAACCTTTCCAATAACCCGCCCGATGCCGTGGAAATGATTTGATCTCCCAAACTTTCCACAACCCCTGAACAATTGATTTCATATTGAAAAACAGAACGGTCTAACGAAAAAAGACGGACTTCTGCCGGTCCGGAAACGGACAAATTACTTGCTATTGTTTCCGTTTCAGCGGGGGTTTTTTCCCCAATTTGGCATGCGGCTAAAGCAAAGGATAAAATAAAATATAAATAAGGCTTTTGTAAAGGCATTTTCTCAGAAAATAGGTTACTCAAAACTAAGGAAATACCAGTAAAACTTATCTATAAATAAAAAAATAGAAATCAAAAGAGCGAAAAATGAAATGAACAACTGGCCGATAATAAAATATAATTACTTATCTCCAAAAAAATTTTTACAAACTTGAAAGCTGATTTTCAGTTTTTGATTAAACACAGGATTTTAGGTTTATTAAAATTTATTCCTATAATAAAAAAAATCATTAAAATTTTAAAGGTTTAGGGGATTTCTTGAAATAAAAGGATACCGGGTGCATCAGCCAGGTCTTTTAATGCTTTAATCTGGTAGATAAACGGCGATAAAATTTTTGTTGGAGGTTTATTACTGCGATCAGTTTTCATAGGGATATTAAAATATTGCTTTGGATATTCAATATTATTTTCATCTTGTTCCCACCTCTTAAACCCGGATGCTGTTGTTCTTTTATTAATTCCAAATTCTTTTCTGTAAGCATCTTCATCTTCCGGAAAGGGTCGGTTTTGGCTAAAATGAAACTCATATGAGTGTTCCATGGAGCCCTTTTGCTTTGGTAATGAATATCTTAACGTACTAAAGGCTTTTGACAACCCCTGAATCCCTTCCTCAGTGTTTACTTCAAAATAATATCTTCTGTAATAATAATTCCGCTTATTATTATCCAAGGATGCCATGGCAGGTTGTTTTGAAAATAATTCAATAGAGGTAATTGTAGTATCTGAAAGATTAATCCAATAGGTCCGTTGAACTCCTTCAAATAAAGAAGGTTCATTTATACCAAAGCCATACTGTTTGTCAATTTTTTGTAATGCTTTATTTTCAGATGCTTTAGGCGTAAGCTGTACTTTTACAATTTGATTGGAGGTAACAATATCTGTTGAGGCATATACTACTTTACTGGAATAAAATGATACTTTCCATGGAAGGGCATAAATAAAATTATTTTGCACGAAAGTAAAATGCCCATATCTCAGTCTTCCGGGCAACTCCCAACCGGCGGCCCGGGCATATTCAAATTTAAAAAATGCTTTCCCTTTTTGTGTTTCCTGCTGAGAAACCGGTAAAAAAAGAGCTTCGCCATAACCCTCAATCCATTGAGTAAAGGAATTATTCACGAGTTGAGTGCCTCTAAAAGAGACCTGACTGCAATAGGCTTGATTGTAACTTGCCAATATTTTTTGTAGTGCTGTATTTAAAATGGTATCAGCATTAACAGGTCTGATTTCTATCCCGGAAAGTTCTATAAGTAAGGGTTGTAAGGGTAATTTTATAGGGTCTTCGAAATTTTTAAAATTACGCAAAAAATCCTTGATTTGGATTGTACGGGATTCATAACCTACAAATGTCACTTTAATGGAATCTTCATCTGTAATGTTCACAAGACGAAAAATACCGTTATCATCACCATAAGTATTTGTTTTTTGATTAAGAATAGAAATAGTTGCATAAGGCAAAGGATTGTTGCTTACGGCATCTGTTACCATCCCAATTAGCTTGGATGATTGGCAATATCCTATTTCTGTGGAAAGAAATAAAATAATTAATTGAAAAATTCTCTTCAACATCGTAAAGACTATTTTTCTCATATTAAATATTTTAAATAGGAATGATTCTTAATACAAGATAGTCGTTAACAGCATTTGATTTTACTGTAGCATAAAGCTTCCTTTTACTAAGAAGAGAAGATACTGTAGTTTTAAGATGAATAGTACCCTTCCCCAAAGGCCTGACTATAATACCTGAAAAATCGCTTACGGTACAGCTACAGGAAGTTATGACTTCAGAAATAGTAAGAGATCCTTTTCCGGAATTTATATAATCAAATTTAAAAGTGATGGTATCCTGATTCAAAACCTTAATGGAGTCTAGAGACACAAAATATTGGGATTTGTTAAAATTTAAAAATCCCCCA
>JBGSNV010000346.1:0-20746 GCA_041739485.1 Chitinophagaceae bacterium | reverse complement strand
CCAAAGCAATGGCCGGATGATGGTGCCATGCAGCGCCGGTATTCCACGTAGCCCTTCAATACCGGTTCCGCGAAAAAGATGCATCAGGAGGGTTTCTGCACTATCCCCCGCATGGTGCGCCGTAGCCACCCGAACTGTTTTGCCGGGCCCTGCCAACGATTGGCGGACCTGTTCGAAATAGGCATAACGGAGCTCCCTTGCCGCCACCTGAATACTGCAACGGTTGATGTCAGCATAGCTGTTGGTATCAAATCGTTTGGTATGCAGGTTGACCTTTAACGCCGATGCCCATTGATGCACAAATTGCTCATCCCGTTCACTTTCCACTCCGCGTAACTGAAAATTACAATGGATCCATTGCATGGGCTGCTCCAAAATACGAAGCAAGTGGGTTAGCACCACCGAGTCCCTGCCACCACTGAGCGCTATCAGAACCAGGGTGTTTTTATCAAACAAATGATGACCTGCAGCAAAAGTTCTCAGCTTATTAAGTAAAAGATTTTCCAATAGATACATTTAATAATCCAATAAATCTTCCTGCGCCATCTGCAGTTCATTGTATGCATGCATGTCTCCGGCTGCTTTGGCATGCTTCATGCCGGTTTCGTAAATTTCAATGGCCTTATCGTTATCGCCCTTTCTTTCCTGTAGCTTGGCAAGGTGGTAATAACTGCCCACATAAGTGGGTTCGGCTGCAAGCAGTTGCTCAAAATATTGAAGCGCCGTAGCATCATCCCCGAGTTTTACATACTCCAAAGCAAGCGCATGCCGTAAAAAAGAATCCCGTGGCGTGGCCGTCAGGTATTCCTTGAGTTTATCGATTCTGTTCATCTTTTATACAATTTTAGCCAAATAGGCCTGCTTTTTTTTGAATTAGTTGCATAAACAACTATTTTTGTAAAATAGGGCAAAACGATTTGTCCTTACTAAGGTATTTCCATTTTTCAATTGAATTACATAAAACAAATACGCTCTATATGAAGATCCTTGTATGCATTAGTAAAACCCCGGATACTACGGCAAAAATAGCTTTTACCGACAACAACTCGAAGTTTGCAGAGGCCGGAGTACAGTTTATTGTAAACCCATACGACGAATGGTATGCGCTTGTGCGTGCCCTCGAACTGAAGGAATCCGGTGCTGCCACTGCCGTTACCCTCATAAATGTGGGAGGCGCCGATAACGACCCCATTATCCGCAAGGCGCTTGCCATTGGAGGCGATGATGCCATCCGGGTAAATGCGACCGAAGGCGACAGTTTCTATGTTGCCAGTCAGATAGCCGCTGTTGCAAAAGAAGGGGGTTACGACCTTGTATTTACAGGGAAAGAAACCATTGATTATAACAACAGCAGCATCGGAGGCATGGTAGCCGAATTATTGGATCTTCCTTATATAAGCCTTGCCACCAAACTTGAGGCCGATGGCAGCAACCTGACCGTAACCCGCGAAATAGAAGGCGGAGAAGAGGTGGATACCCTGAGTGCGCCGGCCGTTATCAGTTGCCAGAAAGGCATGGCTGAACAAAGGATTCCGAATATGAAAGGTATCATGAGTGCCCGCACCAAACCGCTCACCGTAAAAGATCCGGTAGAAACGGAGGTACTGACCTCGATCGTTGCTTTTGAATTGCCTCCTGCCAAAGCCGGAGTAAAACTCGTTAGCGCCGACGAGCCGGAAGAGCTTGTTAGATTGCTTCACGAAGAAGCCAAAGTAATTTAATGAAACAAAGGCGGGCTATTGCTCTCGCCTTTTTGTACGATTCCTCATTCTTTCATTTAAAATATCAACTTATTATATGGTACTCATATTCGCCGACCAAAGTGAAGGTCAAATTAAAAAACAGGCTTACGAAGCCATCAGCTATGGTGCAAAAATTGCAGAAGCACTTGGAACAACTGCAGAAGCGCTTGTGCTTGGAACGGTTGACCATGCAAGCGAAGCCCTTGCCGCATTGGGCAAATATGGCGCTTCCAAAGTGCATCATGCCTCCGATGCCGGATTCGATGCCTTTGATGCACAGGTGTATACGGCTGCAATAGCCGACGCCGTTGCTGCTTCGGGTGCCGATGTGGTGGTTTTTAGCCACACAACCACCGGTAAAGCGGTAGCACCCCGCCTGAGCGCCCGGTTAAAAGCCGGATTGGCTGCAGGTGCCGTTGGTCTGCCGGATACAAGTAACGGGTTTGTGGTAAAAAAATCTGTTTTCAGTGGCAAGGCCTTTGCACAGGTAGGTATTCAAACCGCTATTAAAATCATTTCCTTAAATCCCAATGCTTTTGGGGTTAAACTGAAGGAAGGTTCTGCAGAAATTGCAGCACTCGACCTGAAACCTATTGCCGGAAAAGTAACAGTAAAAGAGGTAAATAAAGTAAAGGGTACCGTTCCGTTGAGCGAAGCGGAACTTGTAATCAGCGGCGGACGCGGACTGAAAGGACCTGAAAACTGGTTCCTTGTAGAGGACCTTGCCAACGAAATAGGCGCTGCAACCGCTTGTAGCCGGGCGGTAGCCGATGCACACTGGCGTCCGCACCACGAGCACGTGGGACAAACCGGTGGCGCAGTAGCACCCAATCTTTATTTTGCCATTGCCATCAGCGGCGCTATTCAGCACCTTGCCGGCGTAAACCGCAGCAAAACGATTGTGGTGATCAATAAAGATCCGGAAGCGCCCTTTTTTAAGGCCGCAGACTATGGTATTGTGGGAGATGCCTTTGAGGTAATGCCTAAAATAGTAGAAGCCGTTAAAAAAATGAAAGCGGAAGGTTAACACCGGCTCCGTTTTTCCCAAACCATTTTTCTTTTTGTAAATTCACTTCTTTCCGGAATCTCCGGTTTGAAGTGGATTTATAAACCTCTTTGGGTTTAGTTTTGATTGTAAGCCTTGCTTTGCTTTAATTTGCACATTATAATTTGTTTATAAAGCAGGAAAATCAACAATATTCAGCGCAAAAGCCCGATTGTGAATGGAAAGCATGAAAAAAATCGAATTAGAAATAGTTGCCTTATCACATAGCATTACGCAAACGCATTCCTATGCAGTGGTATTGGGTGAAATAAACGGGGTACGCAGATTGCCAATCGTTATCGGTGGTTTTGAAGCGCAGGCAATTGCCGTAGCCCTAGAACGGATGCAGCCAAGCCGGCCGCTTACCCACGATCTGATGAAAAATTTCATGCTTGCTTTCAATGTGGAATTGCAGGAAATCGTGATCAGCGATTTGCAGGAAGGCATTTTCTACTCCAAATTGGTTTGCTTTACTGATACCGATACGATTGAAATTGACAGCCGCACAAGCGATGCCCTCGCCCTCGCTGTCCGTTTTGGTTGCCCCATTTATACTTACGAGAAAATTCTGGACAGTGCAGGTATTATGATGGAAGATACCACACCCAAGAAAAGAAAAGGGAAAGCTGAAAAAGAACAGGTGACCTCTCAGGGCGGTGAAGATTTTACAGTAATGTCGGTAACAGAACTTGAAAATCTTTTGAAAGTGGTGGTCGATCAGGAAGACTATATCAAGGCAATTGCCATCAGGAACGAGCTTGAGTCGAGAAAATAGCCGATCAAAACCACCGGTTTCATGCTCAACTTTCCCAATTGTAAGATCAATATTGGCCTTTTTGTTACCGAAAAGCGTACAGATGGGTTTCACAACATTGAATCGGTTTTTTTTCCGGTTCCCTGGATGGACGCCCTCGAAATCATTGAATCTGACGCGCTTTCTATCCAAATCAGTGGCCATCCTGTCCCGGGAGACCCGCAAACCAATCTTTGCCTGAAAGCCTGGCATTTACTCAAAAAAGACTTTAAGGATCTTCCACCGGTAGCCGTTTATTTGCACAAAGTAATTCCTGCAGGTGCAGGGCTTGGCGGAGGCAGCAGCAATGCCACCCATATGTTGCAGTTGCTTAACCAAAAATTCAATTTACATATTTCTACAAAGCAACTTGCACTGTATGCCGCTACCCTCGGCAGCGATTGCCCTTTTTTTGTAGAAAACACGCCCTGTATTGCCAAAGGCAGAGGAGAATTGCTGGAACCCATCCATTTTTCGCTGAAAGGATATCAACTTGTATTGGTCAATCCGGGCATACATATCGCTACCCCGTGGGCCTTTCAGCAGATTACCCCCCAACCCGTTGATTTAGCCTGGAACAAAATAGACTGGCAGCACCCCGAAACCTGGCAGCAGGCAGGTTTGCTGAATGTTTTTCAATCACCGGTAGCAAAGGCATATTCTGAAGTTGAGGGTATCCTGAACACCCTGCAAAATCAGGGAGCGGCTTATGCAGCAATGAGTGGGAGCGGAAGTACTGTTTATGGTTTATTTGCGCAGCCGCATAACGGATATGAGGCGCTTTTCCCTTCAGGCTATCTGGTGAAATCGCTTCCGCTTTAGAAAGTAGTTATTATCTGCCTCTGATAAAATTTAAACTGAATCCATTCTTTATCTTTACCGCATGTCGGAAAATACCGAATTGGATATCAAAAACGAAATGAAGCTGAGCGATCAGTTTGAACTCCTGATGGAACAGGAGGATCGCAAGGCGTTGGAGGAACTCCTGAACGAGCAAAACATCAGCGATGTGGCCGATCTTGTTTATGAATACCATGAGCATGAGGTATTGATCATTTCCCTGCTTCATATAAACCGGTCGGTAGCCTTGTTTAAGATTCTCGATCTGGCCGAGCAAAAACGGATCATTTCCGAATTACCTCCTTTTAAAACGGCGGAGCTTTTGAACGAACTTCCGGCAGATGACCGGACCGATTTTCTGGAAGAACTGCCTAGCAATGTGGTTCGGGAATTAATCAAACTCCTGAACCCCGAAGAAAGAAAAACCACGCTGAACCTGCTTGGATACCCCGAAAACAGTGTGGGTCGCCTGATGACACCCGACTATGTGTGGGTTTACGAACACAATACCGTAGCTGAGGTAATCAATACGATCCGGCGGTTTGGCAAGGACTCGGAAACGATTGATGTTATTTATGTAATTAACGATAAGGGTATTTTTCAGGATGATATCCGGATCCGCGATATTATCCTCGCCGCTCCTGAAATAAAGGTGAGTGAACTGATGGACGACCGCAGTATCGTATTGTATGCGGATGAAGATCAGGAAATGGCTTCGGGTGTATTTAAAATGAACAACCGGGTAGCATTGCCGGTGGTAAGCCGCAGCCGAAAACTACTCGGGATCGTAACAATTGATGATGTACTGTGGGTAGCCGAAGAGGAATATAGCGAAGACATGCAAAAAATTGGTGGTACCGAAGCCCTCGATGAGCCCTATCTGGATACCTCCATTCTAAAACTTTTTCGCAAACGGGTGGTCTGGCTGTTCGTTTTATTTCTCGGCGAAATGATTACTGCAACGGTGATGGAACATTTTGAAGCAGAACTGGCCAAGGCGGTGGTTCTGGCACTGTTTATCCCGCTTATTATCAGTAGCGGCGGCAACAGTGGCAGTCAGGCGAGTACGCTTGTGATACAGGCGCTAGCAATTGGTGGCATCCACATCAGCGATTGGTGGCGCATTATGAAACGCGAAATCGTGAGTGGTCTTATGCTTGGAGGCGTATTGGGTTTGATCGGATACGTTCGGGTGGTGGTTTGGCATGGCATTTTCCCGGATGTGTACGGGCCGCATTATCAACTGATTGGTTTGGTATTGGGTATTACGCTGATGTGTATTGTACTTTGGGGTACGCTTTGTGGAAGCATGCTTCCGCTTTTGTTAAAAAAACTGGGTGCTGACCCGGCCGTAAGTTCGGCTCCCTTTGTGGCTACGCTTGTAGATATAACCGGCCTTGTCATCTATTTTTCAGTAGCCTATGCTATTTTATCGGGCATCATGATGTAAAGAAGATCCCAATTTGTAGCGGGTATTCAGGAATCAAAATGTTGCAATGTCTTACCTTCGCGCTTCAATTATTAAAATTCATTATGAACAACAGAACTTTTACCATGATAAAGCCCGACGCAATGGCGGACGGTCATGCCGGTGCCATTCTTGATATGATTATCAAAGGCGGTTTTCGGGTAGTAGCCTTAAAGCAAACCAAACTATCTATTGAAAAAGCACAGGAATTTTATGCAATCCACAGCGAACGCCCCTTTTTTGGAGAGCTCACCGAATTTATGAGCAGCGGACCTATCGTAGCTGCTATTCTTGAAAAGGAAAATGCTGTAGCAGATTTCCGCACCCTGATTGGTGCTACCAATCCGGCTACTGCCTCCGAAGGAACGATTCGTAAAACTTTTGCCCGCAGTATTGGCGAAAACGCGGTACATGGCAGCGACAGTGACGAAAACGCTGCTATCGAAGGCCATTTCTTCTTTAGCTCTTTCGAACGTTTCTAAATGGACAAAAAATAAAAAAATCCCGGTTCGTCTAGGGACAAACCGGGATTTTTTATTTTATCATTTTTACATCAGATGGTTTCCTGTGGTTTTTTATTTTCCACCGGACGCACCTGAAAGCCTGCTTTTTTCAATAACTCCAACACTCCCATTTCGCCAGGTAAATGCCCTGCACCTACGGCAAACAAATAAGAACCCCGGGGAGCAATCTTTTTAAATTCTTTGATCCAGTTCCTGTTGCGGTTGTACAATAAAAGATCAAGATGTTGGGCAATGCCACCCTCTTCTTTCATAGTTAAAGCCGCCATTTTATCAAGATCCTGTTCATTAAAGCTACTGATCATTTCAGAAGCCATTTCCCCCTGATCATCTGTTTCATTCAGAGATTCTATAAGCGCTTTGGCCTGTTCGGAATAAGGAATGCTATCGAACAAGCCTGCCTGATAAGACAAAGTCTCCAATCCTTCTATAGATATTTTACGCTTTTGGGCTTCTGTCATCAGGAGCGATTCAGTACCGCTACCTGCATCACAGGGCATCATTTGCTGTGCCACCATGGCTTGCAGCAACATGGGTTTGTAGCGCTGTAACATCATGAATGGCAGGGGCATTTTATCCGTAAAATAGGCTTTCACCTGTGCCATCTCCTCTTCATTCAATAATTGACTGAGGGTGGTATCGCCTTGCATCATCATCGAACTCATGGCACCCATCATCTGCATCATGTCGTCCATATCCACCTCCAGATATACCGATTTTACCCGGTCCAGAACCGTCTTTAAGGTGGGGGAAATAAAAGCATCCCCAGGGCAGAGCAAATGCATGGTTCCCAGAAAGTAAGAAGGCTGACTTAATCCTCCACCCGAAACTTCCCAAAGCAAGGTTTTGCCATTGGGATTGGTGGGTAAGCTTGTTTCAGTAGACTGAGCAAGCAATGGCAATAATCCAACCTGAGTCAAACCCATCGCAAATAATAAAAGTGTTCGCATGAAAGTAAACTTTAAAAAGGCAAGCTATTTTAAATCGTTGAAATTATCAATTACCATTTCGGACAACCCATATTATTGCGCCCCTGCCGGTAATAATTTTTTCCATTTGGCAATGTAAAACCAACGGTAAAGCCGATATAATAATACCAGTCATCGTTTTCCGGGTTCCCCCGCCTCGGCTCATTGGTTGGGTAAGGTCTTCCGGGTCTGCGCCAGGCGAGGTCAACCGCCAATTGGCCCTTATCCCGAAGCAGCGGACCTTGTAAAGCATAATTGCCACTTACATCATCCAGGTAATCCGTAAAGGTTTTATTTAACCGGGCTTCGGCTCCAATCCGCCATTTTTCGTTTACATGCCATAACAGCCCGCCTCCAAAGGGAATTTGTAGTTGAGTGATTTTATAGGGAGTCTTCTCAGGATACTCCGGCAGCCCTTGCCCTTCGGTTCCAAGGGATTGTAAAAAAACTTTTTCGTTTTTTGGACCAAAGCGTACAAAAGGGTTAAAATTAAAAACCCCGAGTCCTGCAAAAGCATAGGGGGTTATTGCATGTTGTTCGGGCGTAAAAAGCCGGTACTCCAAAGCCAGATGTCCATCAAAAATATTGGTTGAAAAGCTCAGATTTCTGTTTCTATTATTACCAGAGGAGTCATCGGAAGCGGAAATAAAACCAGAGTTAATGCCTGCTCTCAAAAATAGTTTTTCGGAAAGTCCATGCCTGAAAATAAGCCCAAATCCCCTGCCATATCCTTTCGTGGCGATTCTTTGGGGGTTGAGTTCGCCCTGATAATTTGCAAGGCCTAAAAAAAGATGTAA
Organism: Chitinophagaceae bacterium; assembly: GCA_041739485.1. Classification (GTDB taxonomy): domain Bacteria; phylum Bacteroidota; class Bacteroidia; order Chitinophagales; family Chitinophagaceae; genus Phnomibacter. The sequence continues at coordinate 12,572 of JBGSNV010000346.1, read as the reverse complement.
TTCGTTCTCTTGCGCTGACGCAACAGAAGTACTCAGAATAAATAGTATTACCAAAAAGGGTGTTGCGCTTTTCCTCATAATCGAACTATATGATGCAAATTAATACAGAATTCTCAGATCCTTACTTTCCTTAACTTTTTCTTTGGACAGATGAACCCATTGACCTATTTTTGCTGCCCGGAAATAAAAAGGTTATTCTACTTTAAGTACGTGTATGCGTTGCAAAAAGTTTGAAATTCTTGAAAGTTTCGGGACGTGGCGCAGCCCGGTAGCGCACTTGCATGGGGTGCAAGGGGTCGCTGGTTCGAATCCAGTCGTCCCGACACAACAAAAAGCCTTCGCGAAAGCGGGGGCTTTTTTGATTGGGAGGATGCAAGCTTGCTTGCGAATACGGACAAGCAAAAAAGACCCCGGCGGCGTTAGCCGGTGAAAGGCTTTTGTTGTAGCCCCCCCATTTTATGGATCGGCGTAGCCAATCCAGTCGTCCCATTTAAAAAAAGCCTGAAATGCTTATTCGAACCTCCAGAAGTGATTAAGGGGTCGTCTCTACATTGTAGAGATCGTCCCGACACAATGAAAGCCTTCGCGAAAGCGGAGGCTTTTTTATTTATATTCTTTCAGCACCGATAGCGCATCCCGACCGGGGTCGGGAGGGTCGCTGGTTCCAATCCAGTCGTCCCGACATAATAAAAGCCTTCGCGAAAGCGAGGGCTTTTTTGTAAGCCTCACCCCCTTCCCCTCTCCGAAATGAGAGGGGTGCCCCTCGGTAAAGGGCTGATTAATAGCGGAAAGGTCGAATATCAAACTTGAAACGTCAAATGTCATTCTGATAGCTGGGGGAAATGAAAGTGCCTCCCGACCGGGGTCGGAAGGGTCGTCTCTATGATGTAGAGATTGTCCCGACTTAATGAAAGCCTTCGCGAAAGAGGAGGCTTTTTTATTTATATTCCTTCAGCACCGATAGCGCATCCCGACCGGGGTCGGGAGGGTCGCTGGTTCGAATCCAGTCGTCCCGACAAAATAAAAGCCTTCGCGAAAGCGAGGGCTTTTTTGTTTATATTCTTTCAGCACCGATAATGCATCCCGACCGGGGTCGGGAGGGTCGCTGGTTCCAATCCAGTCGTCCCGACAAAATAAAAGCCTTCGCGAAAGCGAGGGCTTTTTATTTAATTTGTAAACTTGTAACAGGATTATTAACCAATAAGTGTAAACTTTTTTCAGGACGATAAAAACCATGTATGATAAAGTCAATAATAATTTTACAAATTCTTTTCTTTCCCGTTTTAGATTCTTTTTCACAAGATGGGATATATAGTATTAAAGACTACGGAGCGGTAGGTGATGGCAAGACATTATGTACGAATGCTATTCAAAAAACCATTGAAACCTGCGCTTCTCATGGAGGAGGCAAAGTAGTTGTGCCTCCCGGAAATTATATAACAGGAGCCCTTTTTCTGAAAAGTAATATTTGTTTTGAGGTTTTTCCGGGTGCTACACTTTTATTTGATAATAACATTGAAGACTGTCCTATTGTGGATGGCCGATGGGAAGGAATTGAGCGTAAAGTATATGCGTCCTTATTTACCGGACATAATCTTAAAAATGTTAGTATTATAGGGCGTGGAATTATTGACGGGCAAGGAAAGGCATGGTGGGAAGCACATTATGAAAACGAAAAATTACGAAAAGAAAATAGGCTTTCAGGCCGCGAGCCGGATAATCCCAAAGAGAGCCCATTAAAAGTACCACGTCCACGAATGATTAATTTGTATAATTGTACAAATGTTCTAATTTCAGAATTAACAATTTTAAATTCTCCTTCATGGACGATACATCCAGTATATTGCGAGAATGTAACTATTGAAAAAATTTCGATCATTCAACCATACGAATCACCTAATACAGATGGGATAAATCCTGAATCGTGCAAAAATGTTCGCATATTTAATTGTTTTGTTGACTGTGGGGACGATTGCATTACGATTAAATCGGGGTATAATGCTGACGGAAGAAGGGTAGCAAAACCCTGTGAAAATATAGTAATCAGTAATTGCACGTTTGCACATGGCAGAAGTGCGATAGGCATTGGAAGCGAAATGTCGGGTGATGTTCGAAATATTACCATTTCCAATTGTGTGTTTAACGGTACTTTACGAGGTTTAAGAATAAAAACAAGTCGAGGAAGAGGTGGCATTGTTGAAAACTACCGTGCCGATAACATTATTATGTATAACGTTGAAACAGCAATTTCAATTGACATGTTTTATGGTGAAGAGGATACTACCAGTATCCCAATTACAATTGAAACTCCTACCTTTAAAAATATACATTTGAGTAACATTACAGCTATAAATGCAAAAAATGCCGTACAAATAATAGGTTTACCAGAAGCTCCTATCGCGTTTATTTCCATTACAAATTCAAATTTTACTGCAAAAAATGGTTTTGATATACGTTTTGTGGAAAAAATCAGTTTAAAGGACATAAACGTTAATTGCACAAGTGGAAATCCCTTATCTATTGATAAAAGCTATGATGTAGAGATAGATAATTTTGGCTCTGACTCTCACCCGAATAATAAAGCAGTAATTGAGTTAAAAAAATGCAATGATGTCTATATTCATAGCTGCAAAGCAAAATCAACAACTAAAACATTTTTACAATCTATTGATACGAAAAATATAAAATTGGATAATAATTGGTTACGGGAAGCATCTGTAATTAAAGAATAAGCACCAAATTTAATAATAATTTTTTGTAACTATACCTGGAAAACAAACGTATATTTCCAATTTTTTCTGTAATACCAAACATCGTGGGACTACTTCTATAGTTTTTTGACAAATATCTATTTGTGATGATTTTAGTGCATTTGTTCTTATGGTAGACAGGTATATTTATTTGTAACAATATGCTGACTTTTACTGCCACCAACAATCGGTTTGCTTCTATGCTGACGGAAGGAATAACAATGGGCTGCAGTTCGCTATCAGCTTTATGTTTTATCTTCAACTTAAATTTTTAATACGGGCCCTAATCCGAACTTTCGGACCGAACTTTCGGACCGGGCTGGATGATCAATGAATTCCAGTACAGCAGCAAGCCGTATCCGTTGTGCGTCACTTAATACAGGCAGCTCAAAACATGACGATAAACCAATTGACATGGCGTTTAATAATACCGCTGACAATAATTTCGTTTGGGATATTGACAAAATGGTGGTACGTTTTACCAGTTGACGCACCAGATACGATGATGGCAGGATTTCCTTTTGCATTTGTTGGTGAAGGCTGGTTCACGTCAATGTCACTTCAACTTTTTTTAATTGAGTTATGTGCTGACTTTATAATTTACTTTTTGTTTTGGTTTGTAATTGTGTTTTTAATTAAACGTGTTTGGACACAACTCACTATTTCAAAAATTTCGACAAGAGTATTTTGGATATTGGCAATATTGACAATTTCATTTTGGACTTTTATTTTGACAATTAGCGAGAGCCATTTCAAGCTAAAGAGAGATTGGGATATGCAAGTTCTTGTAACAGGATATAAGTTTACGTGGACAGACACGGACAGACCTGACTTTTCAAAATATGACCCCAATAAAAAATAAGCGAACGCACAACATGGGGCTTTATGCTATTGGGGCTTGACCAACAGTCTTCAACTAAAAGCAAAGCCAGGCATTAGTTTCAGCAGGACGAACATCTCTGAACTTTGGTAAAAACAATGAACTTTTAATTAAAAATTTAGCAGCGGTCCGAAGGTTCGGACCCGGGCGGACAATTGATCAAATATCCAACTAAAGAAAGTCCTTCAGCTGAAGCAATAAAAATGTACCCCACACCGGGCATTAAATTAGATTCGAAATTTAGCAACCTTATAATATGAATTCCGCCTACAGGCTATTTTGCCAGCAAAGTATCGCATAGTTCTCTTTTTTGACCAAAGATTCAATTAGTCCCTTTTCTTTATGCAGTTAATTGATCATGCATATTTATTCGAATTCATCTAAAATCAGGTAGTCTCTTTCTTTTTCAGGTACACTATTCCGACTTTTAGTCGAAAAAATCCAGAGTAAAATACCAAGGATAGAAAAGGTTAAAAATATACCCCATTCAAAAGGCCATGCTAAGGCTACCGGGCTATTGGGTAATAACATAAGCAACAGGATGCATAAGGAACCGAATATTCCTATAAACCCGAACAGGCTGCCTCCGGGAGTTCTAAATGGCCGGGGCAGATCCGGAAACTTCTTCCTTAAGGTCAAAAAAGAGTACGAAACACCAAAAAAAGCAATTACAATACATAAGGATCCAACATTCACAAAAGATATCATAGCACCCGGCCCCATTAAGGATGCTAAAAAAGTAACCACGCCGCTGAATAAAACAGCCTTATAAGGAGTCTTATGGATCGGGTGTGATTTTCCCAGACCCGGTGTTATGATTTTCCCTCTGCCCATGGCAAAAAGTACCCTTGACCCCGCCAGAAAAAAACCATTCCAACTAGTAAGTAATCCAACGATAGCAGTAACGAGAATTAGATTCACCAAAAAGGGAGATTTGGTGGCTAATTCAAAGGCTTTAGCTGTAGGTAATTTGTCGTTTATTATTTCATTCCATGGAGCGGCAACCGAAGTGCTGATGATAAGGAGGATATAAAAGGAAACGGCAGACAGGATGGACAAAGGAATAAGCAATCCAACGGTTTTAAACGATATAGACTCACTGGCTTCTTCTGCAGCCTGGGGTATTGTATCAAACCCTACAAACCAAAAAGGTACGGTTACCAAAACCATGGCGATTCCCGCTGTGACAGATCCTGTTTGGCTAGAGGAAAATAATGGACTTAAGTTTTTCCAATCGCCTTTCAACAGACCGGCTATTACAAAGGCAAATGTAAGCCCGATAAACAGGATGGTAAGCCCTACCTGAAAGCGGGCAGAGTTTTTTACACCGGTATAATTAACCGCGCTGATGAGCAGAACGAATAAAGCACTCAAAACAATACTGGACAAATAAATAGGGCTGCCGTTCACTGAGTATAATTCCATATAATCAATAGTCGGGATTAAATAGCGAATCACCTTGCTGATGGATATGGCTTCGAAAGCAGAAACAGAGAGGTACCCAAAAACTAAAAACCAACCTACCAAAAAGGCTTTTGAAGTCCCATAAGCTTTATAAGAATAAGCTACTTCACCACCTGACAGAGGTAGCGCAGCCGTTACTTCTGCATAGCATAATCCAATAGCCAACATGAGTAAACTGCCTATGGCAAAGGCAATAATGGCACCTAAGGGCCCCGCATTCGATAACCATGAACCCATTGCCGTTACCCAACCCACGCCAATCATAGCGCCAAAAGCCAGGCTAAATAAGCCAGCTTTACCAATACCTCTTTTTAATTGAGGTCTTTTAAATTCATTTTGCAATATCATGTAAAAATATTGGGTAAAAGATTTTTAAATAATTAAGAAGAAAAAATGAACCCTACTTAGGCAAAGGCATTCCCGCTAAGTTGATTAGTTTCCCATAAATGGTTTTCAAAGCGATCAGATAAACTTTTAGGAACAAGAAAATTTTTGCATATATGTCAACAATTGATATCTTATTATTTATTCTTTGCATAGATATGTATGTATAAACCTGATATTTAAATTTATATACTTTTAATCCCTGAATATCCGGGCACAAAAGGGCAATGTAAAGAAAAATGAAATGCTTTCCAAAGCTTCTGCCAAAAGCAATTCCATACAAGGCCTGTTCTTATGAAAAATGCCTTGAAAACGAAGTGAAAGGGTGGCCTTTGATTAGAAGGTTTGGACAAAACAATATTACCCTTACAAATAGTTATTTCAGGCTGAAGGCTGACAACGGAACAAATAATTTAACTCCCTGATAAGACAGAAATCTCAAATGATTAAATCGAAGAATATATGCCAATGGGCTGACAAAACAGCCAACAATTATCTGTTTTTTTCTATGCCGGTGAACGCAATAATCACAGGCTACACCTCCCACCCTATTCCCTTCCTTCGCATAGCTCCAAACCATTCCTTATCCTCATTGATATGCTTTCTTTTACTTTAACCAAATCAAAAAAAAATCTTGAAGAACAATGGACCAACCTATACCGGATAGGTCAGGATAAAGATTGGGAAACCTTGCTATTCCGGTTCCTCCCGCTGTTATCAGGCACTGCATTGTACGGGTTGTTTTATTGGATTACTCCGACAAACGACTTTGTTAATTTTAAAGTAGTAACCATATCGGTGATTGCCATAGCATGGACTGCATCCCTTGTATTTATTTCCATACACTTCATAATAGAAAAGAAAAGGAGTAAAAGGCATTTCAAGGAGCTTATGGAGATGATACCTGATTCCGGACTAAGCTATGCTGTGCGAATCACCGAAGAAAAAGTGATCCTTGTTTCTTGGGACGAAACCCATGAATTCCCTGGTCGGTATTTACTTCTTTTGGCATTTACCAGGAAACAATCTATGTTTTTAATTCCCTGAATAGCATGGACTCTTTATTTCTGGCTAAGAACGAGATGGAAAGTGAAGCCTGGGCGGGCATATTGGAGTTGTTGGAGAAGATAGCGATAAAACAAGCTTTTTAATTTAATCGTAAGCATACTGTATTTGAGGACGATTTATACCAGACTTTTATATTACCTAACCCCATACTTTTCCCTCCTCCCTCAAACGATCCTGCTTGGGTATCCGGAAAATATGTACTTTCCCATCTCACTATTTATCCGCACTGTATGAAGCGCTTTTCTTTCTTATTTGTTTTTAGTATAATATTTCTCACCGGGATCACTCAAAAGATAACCGGGTTTTCAGATGCGCAAAACCAACTGGAAACAGAAAAGCAATTCAAACAAGCTATTCAGCCGGCAAGTATCGGGAACATGATTAAAACCCTGAGTGAAAAACAGCACCACCTTGGTTCTGCAGGCAGCAAAGCCGTTGCAGAAAAGGTTCTTGGCTGGATGAAAAGCTGGGGACTCGATGCTAAAATTGAAAGCTATCAGGTTCTATTTCCCACGCCCAAAACGCGGGTACTCGAAATGGGAACTTACAAAGCCACGCTTAAAGAAGTTGCTTTTAAGGAAGACCCCTCAATGGGTCAGGCCAACGAGCTTGCCACCTACAATGCTTTTAGTGCCGATGGGGATGTAACCGGCTCCCTCGTATTTGTAAACTACGGTATACCGGATGATTATGAAATGCTCGAACGTATGGGCATTTCGGTAAAAGGAAAAATAGTGATTGCCAAATATGGTAAAAGCTGGAGGGGCATTAAACCCAAAGTAGCACAGGAACATGGCGCTATTGGTTGCCTTATTTACAGCGATCCCGAAGAGGATGGCTACCGTCGGGGCGATGTGTATCCTAAGGGAGCCTTTAAACATGAAAGTGGCGTACAAAGAGGTTCGGTGATGGACATGCCGGTTTACCCCGGTGATCCGCTGACACCCAATGTTGGCGCTACAGCCGATGCCAAAAGACTCGATCGGATGGAAGCGACCAACCTGCTTAAAATACCGGTTTTACCCATCAGCTATCAGGATGCACAACCCTTGCTGGCAGCGTTGGGCGGCCCGGTAGCCCCACCCGATTGGCAGGGTGCCTTACCCATAACCTACCATGTAGGGCCCGGTACACAAGCTGTGCATTTGAAATTAGCCTTCAACTGGGATATGGTGAACTGTTATAATGTGATTGGCACCATCAAAGGCAGCCAATATCCTGATGAATGGGTGATCCGGGGCAACCACCACGATGCCTGGACCTATGGAGCCAATGACCCGCTGAGTGGGTTGGCCGCCTTATTGGAAGAAGCAAGGGTAGTCGGCGAAATGAGTAAAAAAGGCTGGAAACCCAAACGGACGATGATGTTTTGTGCCTGGGATGGCGAAGAGCCGGGACTGCTTGGTAGTACCGAATGGGTGGAAGACCATGCGCTGGAATTACAACAGAAATGTGTAACCTACATCAACAGCGATGGCAATGGCAGAGGGTATCTGGGCGCCGGGGGCAGTCATGCCCTTGAAGTGCTGATGGAAGAAGTATCTAAAAGTGTAACAGACCCGCAAACCGGGGTTTCTGTATTTGAACGCAGAAAAGCAGCCGAGTTTGTGAATGCTAACGGGCTGGCAGCTAAGAAAGCAGCAGCCGGCAACAACACAGCTACGCTCAATGCTTTGGGTTCAGGAAGTGATTACTCCGCCTTTTTACAACACCTCGGACTGCCTACTTTAAATCTCGGTTTTGGAGGAGAAAGCGGTGGCGGGGAATACCATACCAATTTTGATACCTATGTGCATTATGAAAAATATAAAGACCCCGGATTTGCCTATGGCAGTGCCCTGAGTCAGATAGCAGGAATTACAGCACTCCGGTTGGCTTCCGCAGATCTGTTGCCCTTTGACTTTACAAGGCTGCAAAAAACCATTGACGGGTATTTGCAGGATTTGCAAAAGACTACAGATAATCTTCGGGAAATAACCCTCCTGGAAAATAAAGCGCTGAGAGATAGTCTCTATATTTTAACGATCAATCCCGAAGCTCCTTTAGCTGCCCCTGCTCCAAAAAAAGAAGTGCCTTTTATGGACTTTAGTGCGGTACAAAATGCTATGGTGGCGTTGGAGAAAACAACCAATGCAGTAAAAGAAAAATCCGGGGAAGCGCTCAAAAATCCGGGTACCCGGGCGCTGTGGAATAAAGTGTTTTATCAGGCGGAACAGCAATTGCTAAGCCCTGATGGTTTGCCGCGAAGAGGCTGGTACCGGCATACTTTGTATGCGCCGGGCTTCTATACCGGATATGGTGTAAAGACCCTTCCGGGGGTACGCGAAGCCATTGAACAACGCGAATTTGAAGAAGCACAACAACAAATAAAAATACTCGCTGCTGCTCTTGAAAAATTCAATCAGCATTTAGCAACTTTATTGTAAGCCCGGTTGTTTTGCCGTTACATATTAAAGAAACGAACAAAATGGATCGCAGAAACTTCGTAAGAAATACCGCTTTAACAGCAGGTTTGTTTGCCTTGCCGGCAAGAGAACTCATGGCAGCCTTTTTTCAAACACCGGGCTGGAAAATCACCATGTTGAACGAAGATGCTGGCATATTTACCGGCAGAGGCGGCACCATTTTATTTACCAAAACAAAGGAAGGGTATATTGTAGTGGATTCACAATATGCTCCCCAATCTAAAATATTAATAGAGGAGCTGGGGAAGCTCGATGAAAACCCATTCAGGCTTTTGGTCAATACCCATCACCACGGTGATCATTCCGGAGGCAATATTTCTTTCAAAGGCAATGTGCAGCACGTATTGGCGCATGAAAACTCTAAAGCCAATCAGCAAAAGGTAGCAGTGGACCGGAAAATCGAGGATACTCAATTATATCCAGATCAGACCTATAAAACAACCTGGTCAGAAAAAATCGGAAAAGAAAAACTATCCCTGCATTATTTTGGAGCAGGACATACCAACGGTGACTCCTTAGTACATCTCGAGTATGCCAATATTGTGCATATGGGTGACCTACTTTTCAAATATATTTATCCGAATATTGATCGGGGTGCAGGCGCTTCCATTAAAAACTGGATCACCGTATTGGAAAAAGCCGGCAAGACTTTTGACAAAAAAACAAAGTTTATCTGCGGCCACAGTCCCGTAGCCGAAGAGGTAGTGGTAGATCAGACTTTTTTACCGGAGATGCAGGAATACCTGAGCAATCTGCTTGCTTTTACTGAAAAGGAAATCAAAGCAGGCAAAACGAAAGAGGAAATTTTGCAAAACAAAATAATACCCGGCGCAGACAAGTGGAAAGATGCTTACAATTTTGCAAAAGTGAACCTAACGGTTGCCTTTGATGAGTTAACAGCAGGCTAAGTGATTGCGATTTGTTCAGATGTATAAGGTAAAAAACCATGATGTAAAAGGGCTATTAAATGGCTTTATTTTCTATCCTTTTCAATGATAATTTTCTGTAAGGAATTATAGATTGGTAAGAAAGCGTTCTCAAAGGAATTATCTAAGTCGTACACCCTCCTGTTTCACCAATTGCACATCTACCCTGCGAAGATTCGCATTAGAACCACTTACCCCGGCCGGGGGTAACACAATGTTGCTTTGGATGCTATTCGCTCCGATACCTTCCGCAAGTAAAACATTACGTACAGCAGCAATTCTTCTATCTGCCAGTTTTCTATTGATGGCTAAAGACCCGGTAGCATCCGTATGACCGGATAGCATGACGTAAGATTCATTCAGCATGGGAACTGCCTTTAATGACCAATTATCAAGCAGATTTTTTACATTTAAATCGATAGCAGCGCTCCCTGAGGTGAAAAATACCGAAACATCTTCGGGTCTCAATACCATTGCTCTTCCTTTACTTACAATCAGGGTATCCGGCCGATTATTTTCTGAGGTTGGCACCGCAGCAGCGGGTTGAGGAATGATCCCGGCAAAATAAATACTATCTCTGATCCGAATAGTATCCCTTATTTTTTGTGGCTCACTCATCCTAACCTCCTTTATAATCAAGGTATCTCTGATTTTTACGGTGTCATTTACCTCTTTGCGGTATGTATCCATGGGTCTGTTTTCCTTAGGAGCAAGGCTTTGAGAAGCTAGCATCAAATGCATGGCGCGGTTTTGCGCAACAGATTGCTGAACCCGGCTATTATAATCTTCGAGTTGACGTTGCACTCTTTCAATTTCTCTTTCAAGCTGCTTGTTGCTTCGTTCCAAATCTCTAAACTCTTTTTTCGTATCAGGTGATCCCTGCTCTTCTTTTATTACTACAGTAACAGGTGGTACTTCCTCCTCCTTCTTCTCGTTTTCTACCTTTTGCTTTTTCTTTCTTACCTGATCCCCTTTTTCCAGAGCGCCCTCCTCTTTTTCAGAATTTTTCAAAGGTTCTATGCGCTTTTTTAAGGAGTCCAGACTTTTATTTAACATCATTTCAAGCCGCTTACGATCTTGTATTAACGAATCAAGTAACAAGGAATCCTGCTTACGAATAAGTTCCATTGTCCCCATCCTTTGAGCGAGCATTTCATTTTCCTGCCTCATCCTTTTCAATTCCTGTTCCTTTTTTTCAATTAAGGTATCCAATTGATTTTGTACTGCTGCATTCTTACTCACAGAAATCTTACCCGGTAGTTGATTGTTAATCACTACGGTATCCTGCTTCCTTTGCATTTTATTGGTATCAGGAGGACCTGACATATAATTATTGATGATTATGTTTACTCCTTGCTGTGCAGGTACTTTATTTTTTATACTATCTGCCTTTGCAAGCTCCGATATAATGGTATTTCTAAGAGCAACGCTATCAGTAATAGCTTTCAGGCTATCTATCTTACGCTCATAGCTCATCAGCTTTTTATTTAACAGATTAGCCTCCTCAGAAATGGAATCTTTTTTGCTGATATTCCGCTTTAATATTTCAAGCCGCTTCAATAGCTTACTTGGTTTGCCATAGGTGATGCCGATTTTTAACCCGGCATGTACATCTACTGCAGGCAATTTTTCGTTAAAAAGATAGCTACCCAGATTATTAGATCCTATAAACAACGGACCAGCCCTTACAGTCAAACCGACATCCGTTCTTTCATTTAAATTAGTTCTTGTAATTGGTACATAAACCCCAAAGGCACGACTTTCAAAACGAGGTGTCAGGGCAAACCATTCAGCAGCTCGCAATGAGCCATCTGTTTGCTTTCCTAATCCTTTCAAGGGCTTATAAATAGAGCCGTTTACATAGAAACCTTTGTACACTTTAAGGTCTACATTGGCGCTCAGTGCTGCCGGCATGGCAAGGGTAAATTCATTACCTGAGCCAGGGAAATAGGCCACCTGCCTTGAGTAAGCGGTATCAAATTCATCAAAAGAATTTGCCTTTACACCCGAAAAATTCCAATTCATGAAATTGGCTGAATGGTCATTGGTTAGCGGCTGTTTGGTATACCGCAAACTACCTCCATCTATTATAGCTGCTGCTACCCGGAAAGTATACTTGTTCAAATCTCTTCGGGTTATCATGGTAGAATCGATTCCCTCAAATTTGAAATTCTTGAATTTACCTCTGAACTCATACGTAAAACCGACATCCCAGCCAAAACCCTGTTTGTCTATATCCTTAAAAAAACTATTGGTATCAAAACCATCAATATCAGCCTGCTGCGAACGATAGTAACGGATCCTTGGTGATTGAAGCGAAAGTTCAGTTGCACTATTGAAATTTACCCCTAGCTCATCACTTTGAATGTAAGCGCCTGCCTGCCCCATCAACCATTTACCGGTAATCCCCGCTTTCATAAAATGGGGACCCACCTCTAATAGAGTCCGGGCATAAGTAAATCCAACTTCCTGCCACCGTTGATGAATCGTTTCCAATCCATTATTATTTTCATTGCGATTGTACAGTTGTGGATTGCCCAATGCCTCATACAGGAGTTGAGCGGTATTGCGAGCCATATTATAGGTCTGCAATCCTGCCCTCGATTGAAAAGTGATGGCAATTGCTGATTTTTCA
>JBGSNV010000230.1:0-10057 GCA_041739485.1 Chitinophagaceae bacterium | reverse complement strand
TCCATCGTCAAATTCCATAGTAACTCCCTTGGGTAATTTGTAGTCTTTGGTATTGAACGTAAAAAGCGTTTTATCAGGCAGTGCGTATTTACTCCATTTGCCGTAAGTCATTTCGACTTCGTAAGTACCATTGTCTTTGGTGGTGGTAATGGCTTTTTGCACAAGAAAGTCTTTCTCATTAATATATAGAACTGTAATGACGACTTCAGCATTGGTATTGCCGGGAAGCACCCTTACTACCCGAACGTTTTTCCCATTCAGTTTTTCTGAACCAGCATCAATCGCAACGAAGTTGGGGTCTGAAAGAATATTCTGCATGCTTACACTCACACCGCCTTTTGGCAGAATACTAATGCCCTTCTCTTTGGCAATCCGGAATTGATTGGGATGTTTGAAGTAGACATCCACTTCGGCTACCGGTACCTTCAGGAAGGGTACATCTGTGCGGAGCGATGCGGTGGCGTGATAGTCTTTTACACTTTCAAGCTTGGTCTTTACTTTATTAATCAGTTCTGTTGCATCCTGTGCTATAACGTTACCCAAAAATGAGCTGCAAATGAATATTCCAATCAGTATTTTCTTCATAGTGTGCAAATTTCCTCAATTAATCCTGTGTGGTTTTGTTAAATGTAAATGGTAATAACATCCGGAATGGCTGAAAGTTTGAATCGAAAACAGCAGATTCTGTTAAACGATTTCGGGAATAATGGTCAGTATGTTCATCGCCCGGTTGCAGATGGATCCTTATTCAATCCCATTTAAATCTTCCCCAGCCAGCCATAATTCATAGGGTAAAGCGAGAAAGCCTGATTCAATGGGGTATTTTTTATGGAAGAGAGGATACTGCGGATGGGGCCTGCATGCGAAACAATCAGGGCTGTTTCCGGCAATGGCATTTTGTTTTGCCACCAATCCTGCACCCGTTGGTGTAAGATGACAAAACTTTCGCCGGAAGGCACGGGAATATTTACAAAGTCTTCCATCCAGGGCTTTAGGGTCTGTTGGGGGATATCGTTCCATTTTTTCATTTCCCATTCCCCGAAATCCATTTCGCGAAGCGCTTCTTCATAGTGAATCTCTTCTATTTCATAAGCTTCAGCAATCCGGATAGCCAGTTTTTTACATCGCATCAGCGGGCTGCTGTAAATGATGTCAGGTTTTTCCGAAATCAGGGTCAGAATTTCTTCTGCTTCCTGTTCGAAGCTATCGGTAATATCAAGGTCTGCCTGACCATAACAAATGCCTTTAGCTATATCGGGGGTGGTATGTCTTAGAAGTATGGGCATGTATTTGTTAGCTTGATATCAAAAAGAAAGGGTATAAAAGAAGTTGCTATACTGGAACAAAGCACTGATTGATAAATAAAACAAGACTTCAGTAATTTGTTGGATAGATCCCAGGCAATCGCCAGTATAGCCTCCGATCCATTTATGAAAAAACCGAAGCATGAGGGTGCGGCCGATCCACATCGGGATGAGGGCTAACCAACAATACCAGGGAAAGAACAGGAATAAAGGCAAACAACCAGTAAGGATGGCAAAAGCAAGCGCCCCTTTTGACAGAGGACTACTTGCCAGTGGTTTGATTTTACTACCCGGATTGTCGGTGGCGTAAGTACCTGTTTGTATAGCAGAAACCGCCATCAGCCGGCTGATACCATGGCCGCAAAGAATGGTAAAAGCCATCAGCGAAAACCGGTTGTAAAAAGTATTGCTATTGATCAGGCAGGTGGTGTAGTCATGAGGAATGGTGCTGAGACTTAAGAATTTAATGGCGAGTACTCCCAGGAGACCCACTGTACCAAAGGTGCCAAGCCTGCTGTCTTTCATGATCTCCATGATTTTTTCTTTGGTCCAGCCACCCCCGAAACCATCACAAACATCAGCAAACCCATCCTCGTGAAAAGCTCCGGTAGCAAAAATGGTGGCAAGCATGGCGAGCCCAAGCGATAGCGGAGTGCTATACCATAGAAAATAACTGATTAGAAAAACAAGCACATGAATGCTCCCAACCAGCATGCCAATCAGTGGAAAATACCTTGGTGTTTCCTCAAGCAGGGCAGGATCATGAGGCAGGTCTTTACCAACAGGTATACGGGTGAGAAACATGACTGTTGATCGGAATACGTTCCATTCGTGTTGTAGCATCATCATTATTATTTAGGAATACCTGCCGATTCAAAACTCGCCATTTCTGACATAACCGCCACAGCCGATTTTATCAACGGTATAGCAAGCGCAGCACCGGTTCCTTCTCCAAGGCGCATCTGAAAATCAAGTATAGGGTCCGCTTTCAAAAAGCGAAGCATGACAGCATGCCCTTTTTCGCCAGAGGTATGTGCAAAAAAGCAATGCGATAAAATAGCCGGATTGATTTGATGGGCACACAGAAGGGCAGCAGTAGCAATAAAACCATCTACCACAAGCATCCTGTTTCTTTTAAACCCTTCGAGAAAAGCGCCGGTAATCATAGCTATTTCAAATCCGCCAACCCGGCAAAGCAATTCTATGGCCGGAATTTCACTGCCTCCTAGTTGATGAAATTGAGCTACTTGTTTAAGTGTCGCTACTTTTTGCCGGTATCCTTCGCTGTTATGCCCTGTACCCATACCAATGCAATCCTCCAAAGGAATGCTGCATAGCTGATGCATGATCAAAGCGGCCGCGGAGCTGTTGCCGATTCCCATTTCCCCGAAACCCATGGTATTGCAGCCTTCATCCTGTAATTGATGGACAAGTTCCGCTCCGGTTTCAAAGGCTTTTTGCACCTGAAAATGATCCATGGCCTTTTCATGCAAATAGTTTCGGGTTCCTTTGGCTATTTTCCGGTGCAGGATGGGTAGAGCAGGGTCAAAATCGGTATTGACACCGGCATCAGCTACCTGAAGCAGGATATGGTTTTGCCTGCAAAGTACATTGATAGCTGCCCCCTCCTGTACAAAGTTCAAAACCATTTGCGCGGTAACCGCCTGTGGGAAGGGATTGACCAAACCGGTGGCCGCAATGCCATGATCCCCTGCAAACAATAGAATGGCAGGCTTTTCAACGGTAGGATATAATGTTTTTTGAATTAACCCGGCCTGAATCGCTATCTCTTCGAGTTTTCCTAAAGACCCGGGTGGTTTGGTTTTTTGATCTATACGGGATTGCAATGCTTCAAGTAGGTTCATGTTTTTGGTTTGTTTAATATTATTTGCCGCAAGGCAAAGCCTTTTTTCTCAATGGGTTGATTAGTTCCGGTTTGGGCAGTAAAGTTTACCACTTCAATGCTTAAAGTCCCCGGGTGAACAGCCAATCTATTTTTGAACAAGGGTGCATCATAACAAAAGGTATGGAATTCACCGTTTTCCCCACAGGGGTCTACTCCTTGGGGAAGTTTGCTCAGGAAGTCTTTGTTGAAAGATGCTCCTGACAGGGCTTCAGGCACCACCGTAAGGTCGACACAGCAAACGATCGCTTCCATTTTTTTAAGGATAAATTCTTCAGCAAGCAGCTTAGTATCTTTTTTCCATAATGGGAAGATGCTTTCAAAGCCAAGCCGATACATGAGTTGTTCGCGGTATATTCTCAGATCTTCCAGAAAGATATCTCCAAAAATGAGGGTACGAATGCCCCTCTTTTTTAGGGGCAATAAGGCTGCTTCTAAAACGGCTTCATAGTGTTTGTTGTCTGTTGATTGCAGATATACCTTTATAAGAGGAATACCTAGTGTTTCAGCCTGCGCTTCTATCAGGCTTTCATGAATCCCATGCATATTTACAACCTTTGCGGGAAGGTGAAAGGTGGTGAGTAAATAACGGACCTCGTATTGCTGCTCCCAAACGATCTTATCAAGCGCCAGATTACAATCCTTTCCTCCACTCCAGCTTAAAACGGATGGTATTTTATGCATGGGATTTTTTATCCTTGATTATAAAGTCATTTGTATACCGGTTTGCAGATTGCGGGGGGTACTGTTGAAACCGCGCAGGTCAAAGAAGGTCTTGTTAAGCAAGTTTTGTGCATCGCCAAACCATTTCACCCTCGGAGTTACTTTATATTCCAGGTAGGCATTTACTAAAAAATAACTTTCCAGTTTGGTATCTGCCACCCGGAAACCTCCCACATCATACCGGTCGCTCAGGTATTTTCCGCTGAGTGAAATCATGCATTTTTCGTTGATTTGGTAGATTGCCTGAAGATTCAGTTGGTGTTTGGGTCGGCGCAGTAAGTAACTGTAACTCGTGTCTTTGGCGGTTAAGCGGCTTTGAACGGTTTCGTCCGGAGCCAGAAAAGTATAATTACCGGATAGACTCAGGCCTTTCAATGGTTGGTAGCTCGTTTCTATTTCAAGCCCGCGAACCAATTGTCTGCCAAAATTGAAATACACAAAATTGACGTTGTCAAAATCAAGTCCGTCCTCGATATCCCGGTAAAAAAAGACAGCGCGATAGTTTGCCTTTTTTTGATTGTATTGTAAACCAAGTTCGTAATTGACTGAGGTTTCCGGATCGAGATTTTCATCGCCAAATCCTGAATAGAGTTGGTAGATCGACGGCGCTTTGAATCCGCTTGCTATGCTGCCAAAGATCCGGATCTGATTGTTGATAGCATAAGAAGGATTGAAAGTAAAAGTGGTGTTACCACCATATTTTTCGTGATTGTTGAACCGAAGCCCGGTCTCTATATTCAAATTGCCCTGATTGAAAATAAGAGAACCATAGCCACTGTATTGGTATAAAGTGGTGTCCCTGAAAGTATCTGTAAAAGGTCCAAAACTGCTGATGGATAAAAGTTTACTATTCATCTGGCTTTGGCGGAAATCAACCCCGGAGAGCAGCGTAAAACCTTTCCCAAGATCGAAGCTACCATATAGTTCACCAAAATGAGCTTTCCCTTCAAAATCGTTGGTAGAGTATTTGGTGAAACCCGGTGCATCCGTACTATCATTCAGCAGATTCCTTTCCGTTTGACTGTAGAGGTAGTTGGCAACAAGCTTCCACCTATCAGACTGCCAGGTGAGGGTTTGGCCTCCCATTTTGTTTTTGCTGCCGCTTGTGAAATCTTTTTCATCGCTAAAGGCTCCGTTATCAATTTCTGTATTATAGCGATTAAATTGAAAAAAGGTTTTTGAGGTCAGTTTGGAGGAGAGCTTGTAATGAAAAGATGAACTGATATTATCGCTTTCAATACCATCTTTATCGAATGTGCCGGTAGCTTCCCTATCCTGCGCTGTAGAAAATCCATCGCTTTTTAGGCGGGAATAACGGACATCGAAGCGGTACTTATCTGTTTTTGCAATTGCTTGCAGGTTGCCCCTCGTAGTAGCAAAACTTCCAAGCGAACCGGAGGCTTTGAACTGGACAGGATCTGTAGCATTGGTTTGGGTAATAATATTAATAACTCCGGCAATAGCATCGCTTCCATACATCGTGGATTGTGCGCCCCGTGCTATCTCAATCCGTTCTACGTTTTGAAGTGCTACAAGATTCAGATCGAATTCGTTGCTGATTAAGGAAGGGTCGTAAACCGGAATGCCATCAATAAGAATGAGCGTGCGTCCGGAGTTGGCTCCCCGCATAAATACTGTTTGGTTCGTGCCTGCATTGTTGTTGGCACCATTAATAGTTATACCTGCCTGTTCGGAAAGTAATTGAGCAAGGGTGCGCCCGCTGTTTTGCTCAATTTGTTTTTTGGTGATTACCGATACGACCTTGCCGGTGGTATTTTGTTTCTGCGCCATTTTGTTGGCGGTTACAATCACATCTTCTAAGGTGGTGATTTTACTGGAATCGGGTTGTTTTTGCCCGAAATTGGGGGTTGCCAGGAATAACGCGGCTACCACCCCAACACATGTTTTCAACATAATACGTTGTGTTTACTGAAGGTGAAAAAACCGCTTTCTGGAAATGAATAGGAGAGAAGACACGTTGACACCGGAAGCCTGCAGGTCAAACCGGAGATTGGGTGGCATCTCAGCTTTTCCTCCGAAAGCTTGTTGATACTGTTGCAACCGGCAGGTGTTCTGGCTTGAGGCGATTTCAAAAAACCTTCCCGCTTTTGGCAGTGGTGCTTATTTTGAATCTGTGCTACCTATTATTCTGATCAGGATAATAAGAGGCCTCTTACAGCTACGGGGATAGCGCCGGTTTTTCACCGGTCTTCCCTTTTAATCACGCCTAAACGTGAACCGTTTACAGTTGCAAAGATGGGGGGAATGGACTACAATTTTGAAATTAATTATTTCCATGGTTACGTAAAAGTTTCAAAGAAGGAATTGAAAATCCCTGTTTTTCTGAATAATCGAATTCAGGGAAATGGATTCCGGTCTTTGGAAAATGTTGTGTTGGGTCTAAAATTTGATAGTTTCAAAAAATTAATAGAAGCTTATTAGCACTTTGTAGGCCGTAGAGGATTTTTATTTCAAATTTGTTGCTGCGGAGGTTTTTTTAGGGTTGAATGTGAGTTAATCTTTAGTTGTGTCGAAACGGGTATCTGAAATTACTTTTTGGCAATTTTTAAAATGAATACAGGAGGTTCTTTTTGATTAAAATCCGGCGGAGAACTCAGGCTACAATTTGTATCAGAGCGTTTTCGTAAATGTAAGAATGTGGAAAAGAAAGGCTATTCTGTCCCGCTAAATATGGACATTACCCTTTTTATATATACATTTGCCAAGGAATATAGAAACAATTACAAGCATTTTAGCTTATAAAGGATGGATATTATTATAATTAATTTAATTTACTTTATTTCCTTTTTACTATTAATAATATTAATAGTAAAAATAGTTATTATTAATACCGGCCGGAAAATTCGATATGATTTTTTCTCATTTTTCTGGTTTTCTCAGTATCTTATCATTAATTCCAATTCCAAGGAATCTGAGAAAAAAAGAGAGCTCCTGAATAAATTGAGTGTCGTTATTTTGGTTTTGATTTTTATACAGATCGTATTATCGTTTATTGCAGTTTACGAATTGGGTGGATAGCTTTTGGAGCTTAAATATTCAATTTGTTGCAGATGTTTTATGGGACTTTTTGAGGTGAATTGTTGGTATCTTAAAAAGGGCTTTTGAATAGTAAGTCTACCGAAAAAGGTTTAGAATATTAAATTACACCTGTAGTCTGAATTCAACTTTTTCACATAGGATGTTGAATATTTTATAGTTGAAAAGAGTTTCTATTTCTGCATTTGTTGCTGTAAATTTACCTTACCTTCTTATCCATAAAATTTGTTGATTCTTTATTGTAGGGATTGGATATGTATTTGGCTGATTGGTCCCCATTTGAACCATTTAATAGATTTTTGATTCTATTTTCACGAATAAGTTTTAGTTCCTCCTTTTTTTATGTTTTCGGAATGAAATATTTATTTTAAATATTTTCCCCTTTCTTTTGAAATTGTAATGAGTTTATTCAGATATGCATTAGGCACCTACTAATTGATTTTTATTGCAAAAGAATTGTTTATAGAATTTTTTTGCAGGTTCTCGAATTACCTGATTAAATTCTTTCACGAAGAAGTTAAAAAAAAGCGGCATTTGATGAATAAAAGCATCTATTTAATTTTAGTTATTATTCAGCTTTTAATTTCATTATATGTCCTTTTTGAATAGGATAATTATTTTAGCTTTATCGTAATTCCTGCCATTAGATTAGCTTTTGGGGCTGTATTGTAAAACCTCCCGCCAAAAGCATTGATATCATTTCCCAGACTATAAGTTTGTTTAAGCAGGTTATCTGTGCCAACATAATATTTCCATTTTTTACCGTATTGCAATCTGATCCCAAGTAGTTGGTAACTATCTGCTTTTTGGGTATTTGCATCATTCAGCCAAATAGATGATGCTGTATAAAGTGTACTTTGAATTAAAAAGCTAGTATGCCACTGTAAATCGGCTGTTATTGAAATAATATGTTCCGGTACGGAGGGTAGTCTGTTTCCACTGAAATCGGAATTATTTTGACGGTAATTTTTATACTTGAAATTACTATAAGTATACGCTGATTTTATTTGAAGAAGTTGTATTCCTTTGGACTGTTGCCAGGTTTGAAGAAATTGCCCGCTCCATTCAATACCTTGCTGTAAGGTATTTCCTGCATTGGTATAAAAGTCCGCTCCGGTGCTGTCTCGTCGCTGTACAAGCGCATCCTGAAGGGCAAATCTGAAATAATTGATATCTGTTTGCCACCGCTTGTTTTTTGATTGTACTCTTATACCCAATTCAGTATTCCAGCCATTCTCAGCTTGCAGATCGAGACTGATAATGCTTGTGGATGGAAGGAGTTCTGCAACGGTTGGTGGACTGTATCCCCGGGACAGGAGACCGTTGATTTGTAAAATGGAAGCGGGGCGGTAAATAACCGAAATCCTTGGAGCCCACTCATTGTTGAATTTACGTTGTTGTATTTCACCTGAAAAAGGTTCCCGTCTGTCTATGCGATCCTTATTATTGAAAGTGCTTATTCCAGCAGAGATGTCGAGCAGCGTTTTATATTGCCAGTTGAATTGAGCAAAGGCATTCCATGTGGTAAAACTGAGTATATCAGCTGTTTGAAGTACTCCCTTATTTCCGCTGTTGTTTTGGTAAACATCTGTTTCAAATCTGCCATTTTGTGCTTCGAGCCCCACCATCCAATTCCATATATTTTTTCTGATTTTGCGGGTATGGGTAAAAGCAGTTCTGCCTCCAAAATGCGGCTCGCTTCTTTGTTCATAATTTCTTATTGATGGATTTTTGATGCCCGCATAGGCTGCATACAAAGTGGTGGTATTTTTCCAGCTGTCATTGAACAAAATTTCCTGCTCAAGCCCGAGCATTGCATTTTTCTGATAGATTGCTGCTTTGTTTTCTGTGGCGGAGGGTTGGGTACCTGCCCGTGGTCTTGCCTGTCCGGGATTGGTATTAAATTCGTTGAGCGTCAAGCCTCCCGGCGTTTGATAATATAGGTCGGTTAGTAAAGTGTGTAGATTAAGCCGATACTTTTTCTGTATTACAAGTTCACCGCTGTAGCTAACAGAATTTCTGTACATACGGCTTTGTTCCCGATAACCATCCTGTTGCGTCCGGCTGATATTCAGCGTTTGTTTTTTGTTGCCCGCCATTATATTTGTAGATACCATGATTCCAAAAAGCCCGTAACTTCCGGCAAATACATCGGTTTCTATTCCTTTTTTCCAGGGCGATAAACTGTTTAGTAAAATTACCCCTCCGGTACCTGCACCATACAAGCTTGAAGCAGGCCCCTTTGCCACCTCTATAGAGCGAATGGCATTGATGGGTAGTTGGTTAAAATAGGTGTTTCCTCCGGGGTCAGTAAGCGGAATATTGTTATAATAGACTTTTACATTTCTTACGCCAAAGGGAGATCGCAGACTGCTTCCCCGCATATTGATGCGGTAGCTTCCCGGAGATCTTTCCTCCATACGAACCCCCGGAAGGGTATTGAAACTGTGTACAAAACTGGTTTTATTTGACCGGTCAACATCGGCACCTTGCAGGCTCCGTATAGCAGGATGGACGTTCGTTTCTGCCCGGTATTGGCCAAAGGCGGTAATCATTGCCCGCAGCGTATCTGCATTTGAAATAGTCAGTGAATCTTTTTGTTGCGAAAA
Source organism: Chitinophagaceae bacterium (assembly GCA_041739485.1). Taxonomy (GTDB): domain Bacteria; phylum Bacteroidota; class Bacteroidia; order Chitinophagales; family Chitinophagaceae; genus Phnomibacter. The sequence goes on along the minus strand of JBGSNV010000230.1, from coordinate 461 downwards.
GCAAGAGAGGTAGCATAGCAAAACCACCAGGAGAGTTACCTTTTTTATTGAGAATATTTTAAACCCTGGAAGTGAACGATTTCGGTACTTAGGATTGAAAGTAAAAGCGCTTTTTGTTATAAAAAAATCAATCAAAATTTTGATATTAATGGTATGATTGGTATATTGGAAATCAGTAAAAATAGGATAATATGGGCTATTCCGGGAGTGAAGTAAACCTAAAGACCGGGTTTAAGAAATTTTATGACGAATTAAGTGAGATTGCGCACAATAGATTACAGTATGAAAGGGCAAACAATACGCTCGATACATCCGCCCTTGTGCATGAAGCCTTCTTTCATTTAAATAAGCAGGAGGGTAAGCCTTTCCTGAATCGCCCGCAATTTTTTGCGGTGGCATCTATCACAATGAGGCGTATTTTAGTAAACTATGCAAGGCAGCATAATCGCTTAAAACGCAAA
>JBGSNV010000199.1:0-5124 GCA_041739485.1 Chitinophagaceae bacterium | reverse complement strand
GTTCAGGCAGAGCGTTTTACCACCCTGCTCGATGATCTCGCCTACAGCCGTACTTTTTATCCGCACAGTAAAGTAACCCGATGGATCAATAATATTGCCGCCGGGATTTATCAGAAAATTTATCAAAATAAAAAGGAGCGCTATACCCGGTTGCGCACTTTCTGGACCGACGAACTGCCTTTGGTGCTCTATAGGCACAGAATGGTGCTGTTATTCACCTTTATTTTTTTCGGGGTATGCATGGCAATGGGTGTGGTTTCTTCGGTCAAAGACCCCTCCTTTGTAAAAAGTATTCTCGGGGAAGATTATGTAACGATGACGGAAGCCAATATTGAACAAGGCGATCCGTTTAGGGTTTACCGCGATGAAGATCGTTTTACCATGTTTGTCCGCATTGCTACCAATAATATTCAGGTTGCTTTCCGGGCCTTTGTGTTCGGTATTCTTTTTGGAATCGGTACCCTCTGGATTCTTTTTTACAATGGCATTATGGTAGGCGCTTTCGAATATATGTTTTTTGCCAAAGGGCTTGGTTGGCAATCGGTGATGGTAATATGGATACACGGTACCCTTGAAATTGCATCCATCATTATTGGGGGCAGTGCCGGTATTGTAATGGGGGCGGGTTATCTGTTTCCGGGAACCTTACCCCGGCGGGTATCTTTCAAAAACGGCGTAAAAGATGCATTGAAGATCATCCTTTCGTTGGTGCCTTTTTTTATAGTGGCGGCGCTGTTGGAAAGTTACGTTACCTATCAAATGAGTAACCGCTTCAGTAGTGGAAAGTATGGAAGCGGATTGCCGCTTTGGGCGGGTATTTCTATTCTTACGCTTTCGCTTCTTATCCTGATCTGGTTTTTTGTTTGGAATCCCCGCCGGGTTCATAAACGTCTGCAAAACCTGACTCCCGGGGATAGCCTCTTGATTCAAAACGGGGAGGCGGTATGAAGATGAAAATAGGGTTTTTCTTTATAATTTTTTGGATAGCAGGTGCAAGGATTTGTGCTCAGGAAGTTGAATTGGATAGCGGACAGTTTTTTGTACATCCACCGGTGGAATCTCTCGGGGAAGACACCGAAAACGATGAGGAAACAGAAAAAACCCAGTTACCGGTGATGCGGATTTTATCTGCCGACAGTATGCGGAAGATTCGCCGGGAGAAGCATTTCGGTTACATGGGTACGCTCGATAGCCTGCTCCGGGAAAGTTCGAAGCTTCAGGCCGAAACACCCGAAGCCGAAACAAATCCCTCAGGCTCTATTTTCGATTCCGCGCTATTGCGATTCCTTTTATGGACGACCGCTATTGGTATTGTACTGTTTTTACTGTACCAACTTTTGGGAAGCCAGAAGAACCTGTTTGCAAAAAACAAGAGAAGAAGTTTTGAACTGGACGAAGAAACCGAAGTCCCGGAACAAAATGTATCTCTGGTACAAAAGATCCGGAATGCGGTAGCAGCGGGGGATTACCGGTTGGCTATCCGCTATCAGTATCTGTATTTGCTGGATGGATTGGCAGGTAAGAAAATGGTTCAGTTAATGCCTCAAAAAACCAATCAGCAATACCTGAATGAACTTCCTTCCGAGGACATGCGGACCGGTTTTGCTACCCTTACTTTTCAATATGAATACATTTGGTTTGGTCGCTTTGAGCTGAACCGCGAACAATACGATCAGGTGTTGGCAGGCTATAGAAACTATATGGAAAAATGGCTTTAAGTAAAAGAAATTATATCATCCTTGCCTGTATACTCCTTTCCATGGTTTTTGAAACCGGATGCCGGGAGCAGGAAAGCGAAGGAGCCTTGCCTCCAATGAATCTGACCCTGTCAGAAAAGGATGCCAATCCGTTAGGAGGGAAAGTATTCCGGAAGCTTGCTGAGGCTGCTTTTGAAGTGGAGGATTTTAAGAATAATACCAAGCCCTTTCCTGACTGGTATAAAGAAACAGGAATAAATAGTTACTACGAAACGGGTACGGTTTACATGATTGTTACTCCTTATCTGAATGTACGTCAAAGCGAGGCCGTTAAGATGCATGATTTTGTGGAAGCCGGCAATACGATGGTGGTTATTTCGGACGATTGGAGTTCTGCCTTTGAAACGGAGTTCCGGGTCGGAAACGATCAGGTGTTTTCAGGTTTCGGACAGGCAGCAGGATCGTTGCGTGATACATTCAAAAAACTGGGCAATAAGCTGGCTTATCGCTCCGATTCGTTTGCTCTTTTTTACACGCCTTTTAATCGGTTTTTATTGGTGGATTCTTCGCTGAGTGATTTGGAAGTGTTGAGCTACAATGAAGTCGGAAAAGTGGATGGTTTGCGCTGGCGGATTGGAAGTGGCTGGGTAGTCATGATTACCAATGCCGGTCTTTTTACCAATTACGGATTGCTTACCCGGACTAATTATGAGTATGCCATGGGTATTCTTTCCTATCTGGAGCCGTATCCGGATTACCTGTATTGGGACGATTTTTTTCACCGCAATAAAAACCGCCCGCCCGAAAACCGGTCTATCCTCGATGTATTGCTTGCTATTCCTGCCCTCAGTTGGGCTTTCTGGCTGGTATTGCTGTTATGTGCCATTTGGGTCCTCAGCAATCTTATCCGCAGACAAAGGCGTATCCCGTTGAAGGATCCGAATAAGAATACTACGGTAGAGTTTACCCAAACAATTGCCCGGCTTTATTTTAATAAAAAAGATAATCAGGGTATTGCCTTGAAAATGATCCAGCATTTTCTGGAATATATCCACACTCAGCATTATCTGCCAAGGCAAAAAATGGATGCAGGCTTTGCCGCCTTATTATCCCGCAAAACCGGTCAATCGCTTGTGGAAATGCAAAAGCTTGTTGCCAGGATGGCGGATATTCAATCCGGAACTCAGGTTCGCGATGAAGACCTTTTGTTACTCAATACGCAGATATTCAGGGTTATGCAAGGAAAAAGCGCAACCGGATAGCTTTTATGCAAGTCCGGCCGGGTTCCAATGTGTATGAATAAATTTTACAAGACACCGCTTGGCCACCGGAAGCAGGGTTTCATCTATTGGCAGCGTCAGCGGCGTTTCGATATTGTATACTGCAGGATGTGGAAGCATGGTTCTTTGACGAAGTAGTTCTCCCTTGATGCTTTCGGCGGTATTTACAAAATTGCGGCGCCAACTGTCAATGTATTCTGTGCGGATAGCCCGGTATTTTTCCTCCTGTTTTTCAAAGATACTCATGCGGTATTGATATACTTTGGTATCGCTGAAGCTGCCATCCTGAAGAAAAAAGTATCCTTCTTCGCATTGCAGCGGCATCAAACCTACGGTCGTGATTTCCATTTGTTCTTCCACATATTCGTACAGGGCGGTTCCCCCTTCAATGGTTCTTTTCAGTTTTCCGAGAGCATAGGTAATAATTTCGGAAAGCTCGGTCATCAGTTCATCGTCCTCTACCATCGATTCGTAAAGCAGGGTCAGCCTTTGCAGGTCAATAGCGGTTAATCTGCGTGGAAACTGTTGCTTCAGATAGTCTTTATTGGTTTTGAAATGCAGCAGGTTATTGTAATGAAAAATGAGATCTGCGAGTTGTGGATATAGTTTTTTTTCATCAAAAAATTTATTGACTTCCTGCAGGTAAGCAAGAATGGTATATTGCTTTTGTTCAAAGTCAATAAACCCTTCAGCAAACCAGGTTTCCGATAATTTCCTCATGTCTTTTTTATTTTTGACCTTTTTTTCGATGAAATCGCTGCTCGAAAGTTGAATTATCGATCTCATTTTAACTTGAAAATTAGGAAAAAAATAAAAAAACCACCCGAAGGTGGTTTGATTTTTGAAGATATATGGTTGTAAAACCTCTCTTATTTTAGTATCCGCGGTTTGGATCCCAGTTTTGCAATTCCATAGCTACCGCATTTAAAAAAGTTGAACCAAGGGCTCCATCTATGATGCGGTGATCATAACTCATGCTGATGTACATCATATGCCGGATTGCAATGCTGTCTCCCTGTTCGGTTTCAATAACCACAGGGCGCTTTTTGATGGCACCCACTGCCATGATAGCTACCTGTGGCTGACTGATAATGGGTGTACCCATAATGCTGCCAAAAGTACCCACATTGGTCAGGGTAAATGTGCCTCCCGCTGTATCATCGGGCTTCAGTTTACCGGTACGGGCTGCTTCAGCAAGGTTGTTTACCTGTTTGGCTAATCCTACAAGATTCAGCTGATCCGCATTTTTAATAACCGGTACAATCAGGTTTCCGGTTGGTAAAGCGGTGGCCATTCCAATATGAATATCTTTTTTTACAAGAATCCGGTCTCCGTCCACACTGCTGTTGAGTAGTGGATATTTTTTCAGTGCCTTTACCACAGCCTCTACAAACAAGGGGGTAAATGTGATTTTAGTGTTTTCGCGTTTTTCAAAATCTTTCTTAATCCGGTTACGCCAAAGTACCATATTGGTCACATCGGTTTCTGCAAAACTGGTCACATGGGCGCTTGTATGCTTGCTGTCCACCATGTGTTTGGCAATCATTTTGCGCATCCGGTCCATTTCAATGATCTCTACATTTCCACCAAATTCGGTAGAGGTTGCAGGCAGGTTTTGCCTTTTTTCGGGTGCAGCAGGTGCCGGTGAATCGGGTGCAGGGCTTGATGCCTGTGCCGGCTTGGGTGCAGGAGTCTCCCCTCTGTTTTCGAGGTACGACATCATGTCTTTTTTACTCACCCTGCCATCCAGACCGCTGCCGGGAATAGCTTCAAGTTCACTCATCGAAATGCCTTCTTCCTGAGCAATTTTCAATACAAGCGGAGAATAAAAACGCGGGGAACCCACTGAAACAGCTTGATTTTCTTTTGATGAGGCTGTTGGGCTATACGGAATATCCTGCGATTCAATATCGGTAACCGAAGAAGCTGTTTTTTCAGGAGCTGCTGCCGGTTCGGTTGGTTCTGCTTTTGGGGTTGGTACTGCTTCACTGCCATTGGTGTTTGTTTGTATCCGGGCTATAACTGTCCCAATGGGCACCACATCATTTTCAGCAAAAAGAATCTCGGCAATGGTACCGGAGTCGGTAGCCGGCACCTCGCTGTCCACTTTATCTGTGGCAATATCGAGCACGGTTTCATCGGTTTCC
>JBGSNV010000153.1:0-3337 GCA_041739485.1 Chitinophagaceae bacterium | reverse complement strand
GATTACCGGTTGTTCTTCCGGAAAACTGTAACAGATACACCGGTAGCGGCGATTCGGCAGCAATGGAATAAAGGATGCCGTTGTTGAGCGAAACCGCAAAAAGTTCCCCTTGTGCATTTTCTGCAAAGGCTGAAATTCCTCCGGGAATATCGGTACCCTGCCGGGTAGTGGTTTCTGTACCATCTGCATCCACAAGCCAAAGCGCAGGGGTTACAAAATCAGCCATCAGGTATTTGCCTTGTATGGCCGGGTAAGCGGCTCCCCGATACACATAGCCTCCGGTTACCGAAAAACCACCTGTGGTGCTATTGTGCCCGTAGACATAAACCGGTTCTGTATGAGCTTGACTGTTGTAAAGCGAGCAAGGCTGTATGCCGGAAGCCGTGTTGGAGACCATCCCTTCGAAACACCGCCATCCAAAGTTGGCTCCATTCAAATTGGCTGCAGGGACGTTGTTGATTTCTTCCCATCTTGCCTGTCCAACATCGGCTATCCAGGCATGCCCGGTATTGCGGTCAAAACTCCATCTCCAGGGGTTGCGCAATCCAAAAGCATAGATTTCATCGCGGATGCCATCGGCTGTGGAGGCATAAGGGTTATCGGCAGGGATGGTATAAAAAGGAGCAGCAGTAGCGGTAAGGCTTGGTTGAATCCGTAAAAGTTTGCCGAGCAAGCTTTGTGGATTTTGAGCGTTGCCATTGGGGTCGTTGCCACTTCCTCCGTCGCCGGTACCGAGGTACAAATAACCGTCGGTGCCAAAAAGCAATTTGCCTCCGTTGTGGTTGCTGAAATCAGGGTGTGGAATACTTAATATCACCTGCCTGCTCAAGCTATTGGCTACATAAGGTTCGGCAGGATTGTCTACCGTATATCTTGCAATGGTAAGGTCGCCTCCGCCGCTTGCTGTATAATAAACAAAAAAGACGCCATTATTGCTGAAGTCGGGGTGGAATACCATACTTAGCAGTCCGCGTTCGCCACAGCAGGCCATATTGGTAACCGATAGGAAGGGGGTGGTTTCAAGCGTTCCGTTTTTGATGACCCGTATGGTTCCGGTGCTTCCTGAACCCCGTTGCACTGCATAAAAATCGTTTCTGCCAATGGGGGAGCTTACCAAATCGGTTGGGGCCGAAAGACCGGTTACTATTGGGGTAAAGGTTACTACGGGCTGTGCAAGGCTACCCAACCAAAAGAATCCGGAGAAAGCGGTCAAAAAAACGAATATCTTTTTCATGGTCTTCTTTATTTATTTTAAAAAAAACACCCGGATCGCAAAAGGGTTGCCATCCGGGTGCATTTATGCTGAAGGTTACCCAATTACATTTCGAGAACCAATCTGTATTTTGGTTTACCGTTACGTAGTTTGTCGATCGCTGTATTTACTTCCTCCAGCGGATAGAGTTCGGTAATGGGATTGATATGGTGCCGGCCGGCAAAATGCAACATCAGTTCGGTGGTGAACGGACTGCCAAGCGGGGAAGCAGAAATAGATTTTTGCCCCATCAGCAAAGGGAAAATACCGCTGCTTACTTCTGGGGCAGCTCCTACAAAATGGAGGGTACCCTTGGGTCGAAGCGCGGCAATATAATCGGCCCAGGGCAGCATCACATTTACAGTAACAAGTATCATATCATAGTGATTGGCGAGTTTAGCCAGGGCGCCCTCCTCACTTGTATTTACAAAGTGGTGCGCTCCCATTTCACGTACCTCGGCTTCTTTACTGCTGCTTGTGCTGAAAGCGGTGACTTCGCAGCCCCACTTAGCCGCAAACATGATGGCCATATGGCCAAGTCCGCCGATACCAACGACAGCAATCCGGTCAGTGGGTTTTACATCCAATTGTACAAAAGGATTGAAGACCGTAATGCCTCCGCAAAAAAGCGGCCCTGCTTTGGCGGGATCGAGTCCTTCAGGGAGTGGGATGGTCCAGGCTTCGTGGGCCTTTACCTTATTGGCAAATCCTCCGTAACGGCCTATGATGGTGCTTTCACCCTTTGCACAAAGGTTGTGGTTGCCACTCATACATTGCTCGCATTTCATGCAACTGCCAGAGCTCCAGCCTAACCCTACGGTATCGCCTTTTTTTACTTTGGTTACTCCTGCACCCACTTCTTCAACTATGCCAATTACCTCGTGGCCCGGAACGAAAGGGTAGGTGGTCATGCCCCAGTCGTTGTCGAGCATGCTGAGATCGCTGTGGCAGATGCCGCAATATTTTACATCGATCAATACTTCATCATAACCAAGCGGTTCGAGAGTGTAGGTAAATTTCTCCAATGGTCCGCCGGCCTTGTGCGCAGCGTATGCTTGTATTTCCATGTGTTTTTTTGGCTAAGATAGTTATTTAAAAGGGATATTTGGAGACGCTCTCAGGCCCTCACCCCCTTCCCCTGCCTATTGTCAGGTAAACCTCTCGCTATCGGGCAGAGGGGTGCCTCCCCGCAAGAGCTAAATTAATTGCAAAGCTAAAAAAGCGTGAAAGTGAAAGCGCCTAAAGTGAAGTCAGCTAAGCCACGTAGTGGTGATATCTTTTTGGTGAAACGTGAAAAGTCAAACGTCAATAGCCTGCCCTGAGGTACGAAGGGTGAAAAGTTATTCCGATAACTATCGGAAGTGAAAAGAGTGTAGGTTTAGGAAAATGCGGGTTTGGTTTCTGGCTCGGGAGACACGAACCATGGGGATATTAATCAAAATAAAGAACCGTTAAGAGGATGCTGATGCCTGCAATGGCATGGGCACCGAGCAAAAGCTTTTGATAAAAAGGTCTTTCACCCCAGGGTACTTTTTGATCAAAGGGATCGAAAACAGGGGCAAGGCAGAGAAAGATGGCGGCGGAGGTTTGATTTTTCAGGAAAAATAAAATGCCTGCAGCGAGCAGGAAGCTTATGTAAATGATGCGGTTGGTGGGGTTGCTCAGTACAATCGGTTTTTTAGTTGTTTTGTCCTTATTTTTAGTTGCGATGTCCTGTGTCATAAGTTTGATTTTAAGGATTGGTGTGGTTTAGGAAGCAATTCTTACAATTGGAAATTATTTTTTTGGAAATTGATTTTTTCTGCTGCTAAATTTGCATTTCAAACTTTTAACAAAATATATGGAACCTGTTCACCTGCTTGAATCCCTTGAAGTTTCTTATGTACAAGCCTCACATGGCAAGCGCTTTGTAAATAGTTTAATAGATATAATTGGATTTTATGTTCTGATAGTCGGCTTAGGAATTTTTTATGCAGTGTTTTTCCCGGAGCAGGTTGAAAGCATCGACGATGATTTTGGGGCTGCAGCTACTGCAAGCGATCTTTGGTTGAACCTGTTTGTAATTCTGCTATATATAGGATACTA
>JBGSNV010000146.1:0-21127 GCA_041739485.1 Chitinophagaceae bacterium | reverse complement strand
AGTTGTTTGCGCTCATTGCGTTTTTCCAGTCTTGCTTTTTTCTTCGCCAGTTTCCGTTCTTTCGGAGGTAGTTTGCTGATCTCTTTTTTCAGGCTGTCGGCTTTTATTTTTTCAATCTGTTTTTTCAGTTTTGTCATTTTTGCAGTAGCGGTATCGAGGGCTACTTTGGGGGCCGGTTCATTTTCGAGTGCAGCCAGCCATTTGCTTTTGCGGTAGAGTCTTGATAAATCAAATTCTCCGTTCACGGTTCGGTCGCTGCCATTTTCGAGGAAGTTACCCTGATTCAAAGCCTGCTGCAGCAAGCTACTTGCCATCCATTTGTAACTGCCGGTATAGCTTGCCCGCATTTGCGTCCAGTCGAGGAAAGGGAATTTTTGCGTGGGCAGGGTATAGGTAAGCACTACTTTCTGATTGTAATCCACATTACGCCCACCGGTATAAAAATTGTTCCACATGCTGTCACGAAGCGAAGCGGTATTCAATTCCCCGCTAGGTTCATCCACCCTTGCCCGGTTCACGGACGTAAAGTCCACATTAAAAGAGCGGGTCAAATCCCACCGGAAACTGTAGAACCGGTCAAAGTTGAAAAATTTATCATAGGTGGTATCTACACTTTCTACCTTGTTGTCGAATGTGTTTACAATCCTTGGAACATAGCGGCCAAACTGCCGGTTGATATCCATCCGGAAAGCAAGCGCAGAGGGTACCGGGTTGAAATTGATATCCTTAATAAACGTAAGCCATGGAGAACGATTCTTGATCATTTTCTTAAATGGCTCCAGGTATTTAGGCTGTGCACTATACGCATAGCCAAGCACTCCCCGGTATCTTTTTACTTCATCCTCAGTAATAATGGGAGAGCTTGCAAATTGCCGGATATAATTATAGGTGAGATCAAAATTGCTTAAACTCCATGGCATGTTCTTTTTGCCCTGCCGGGGTTGCACCCGCATGTTGTTGACATTGAAAGTTTGGGTAGTTAAGTTTTCCCTCGAAAAGCGCTTGATGGAATCGCAGTTTATACAGTTTTGCAACCGATCTTTAAAAAGAACATCCTTATCGTAAGGATCAAACTCCGGGGTGCGGGTGGTGCGGTTGATGCTTGCATATACCGGAATACTGAGACCGGCATTTTTTGGCAATAGTTTACCCGCATCTATCTGCAGACTTGCATCTATTTGTGTGGTGGCTTCGGTACTTCGTTGGGCAATCCGTTGGTCAATGCTACCAAAATTGGTACTCATATGCGATCCCGCCACACTCAGGTTGCCGAGGTCCGCCAATTGAATATCCACCCTGCCCACAGCGGCATAGCCCATTTTGTCCACAATATTGCTAAGCCTCAACTCATTGATCCACATTTCTACCCCAATATTAGGTCCGTCGGGCCGCTTGGGATTTTCCACCCCTACAAAAATTCCACGTACTTCCCCCAGATTCGGATTACCAAAAATGCCATAAATCCGTTCATTCACCGTATCGGAATAGTAAGAAATAGGCGTTGCTCCGGGCTGTGCATTTCTTCTGTTTTTCAGTTCAATCAATTCATCGAGCAACAGGCTTAAACTATTCACTTCGGGCCAAATACTATCCACAGAAATATTGGGACCTGAGGGACGGGTAATTGATAGCGGTATTTTGATTTCGTAATAATTATTGATAAAATCCTGTCCGATACGTACAACAGCAAAAAGACTTTTATCGGGCAGCGGCACATAGCCGGGATCCTGTTGGGTCAGTTCCTCGGCATGGATAAACATATCCAGTTTCTTGTAACGACGCAGGTCGTTGTTAAAGGTTTTAAAAACGCCTCGTGCATCGCCACTGAACAGGTTACGTACCTGCAAACTCAATGCCTGTTCGTTTTGCAGAATATTGATACCTCCGTTGGCAAGCGCCTGTACCCGTTCAATACCCGGCGGGATGCGGTAAGGAATAGGCGAGCGCCGGTCGTTTTCTTCGATATTTACTGCCAGCGTATTGGTGGTGGTGGTGGTATTCTGATCGGTAGAAACATAGGTTCCTTCGCGGCTGAGCTCAAAGGCAAACTGCCGCCAGTTGTTGCGTACCAGATCGAGGCGGGCAAAACGCAGAATCACACTGTCTTCCCATCCGGTCATATACATCCGCATAAAACGGATGCTTTTAAAGTCGGGGATTTCACCCACTTTACGGGTATAGCGGGCCACGGGTATGCGAAACTGATACCAGGTTTCTTCGCCCTGTGTACCATTTTCATAGCGAACCGATACGATCCGGCGGTCAGAGATGAAGTTCTGCCCCACCGCCATCCGGTTGGGCTTAATGTCAATATTGTATTCAAAGTATTCCTCATTTTCATTGAGGGTATTGTCCCGGTTAAGGTCTTCGTTGTCCGGTGTAAGGGTGCTTGCATTCAGCGTAGTGCTTGCGCCGCTTACCGGAGAGTTGCCCTGTGGGCCGTTGAAACGCTTGTAGCGTTGCAGAATGCCGGCGTTGATGGCATCATATTGTTCGTTCCGGTAATTCACAAAGTTGTCATTGCTCGGGTCAGCAAGTGCCTGCTGGTAAGCGGGACTATTGGTGCCTAGTATATTGCCTAAAGGGTTCAGGAAATCCTGCAAACGTCGTCTTTGTTCGTCCACATCATTCAATCCGTCAAAACCTACATCCTGAAACTCGCGGTCTTCCGGATTGTTGCTAAAGGCATTGGCTACCTGAATAGGGTTCAGAGGGGCTCTTCCCCAAACCGTTGTAGTATCTACGGCAAGATTGGGTTGCGTAGGGGTGGGTAAGCCGTTTTCATAAAAACGTCTGCCATCCCTCATAATATCTTCACTCAGGTTTCCTAAGTTGATTTTTAACTCCCCACCCGCAGGATTGGTAAATCCATTCGGGAATTCGGCAGTCCGCATAAATGGATCCTGCAGCCAGAATTCAATAAATTCAATGTTTGCACTTTCAAAATCGGTTTGGTCAATTGCCCGCATAATACCTCCCCACCTGTTTTTGGGATTGGCCAGTTGCCCGTTGGGTAAAATACTGCCCGGACGGGTATCAAAATTGTAGATCCCCCGTTCCTTGGGATAAAAGCCGAAATCAAAACTGATCAACTGATTCAAACCCGGTTGCGGGGTCCGTTGAGGAAACAGTTCCTGATTGTTGATGGCCCGTACCCTTGGATCGCTCAGCAGGTTCCGGTCTCTGATCGGATTGTTCGGATTGCGGCCATCCTGAATGACCGGCTCAATCTGATACCAGGCTAAGCGGGCACGGTTTTGCGAATTTTCCAATTGATTGATGGATTCCGCCTCCGGAAAACCGGCATCTTTGGGCGTGCTAGACAAAGCCCAGCCGATAAAAGGAAAACGCAAATCGATATTGGCACGGGTGCCCTCAAAATCGTCGAGGTAAATCAGTCCGTTGTCTCCTTTTCCAATTTGTGGGGGTTGTCCGGGTTTCAGCAAGGCTGCTTCGCCATAAGCCTGAATGGTAGAGGGTGCCGTGGTACTGTAAAAAGGCAGTTTATCCAACCAACGGCTAAGTTGTTTCCAGTCGTTGCGGTAATTAAAATCGATACCATACATGGTGTTTCTGATCGGATCTTCGCCAATATTCATTTTGGTAAAAAAGGGCCGTTCCCCCAATCGCATCAGGGTGCCACCGATAGACAGGTTCTTGTTGGCCAGATAGTCGGCACGTACCCCCAGAAATCCTCTGTTTTGAATTCCAAAACCGACATTGTTTTCCAGGCTGACACTCACCGGCAACCCGGCATTTTTGATGGCCTGATTGATGATAACCAGTTTACCCAAATTGTAATCAATGGTATAATCCACGTTTTCGCGAAGTACCTGCCCACCGGCAGTAACTGTAACAGAACCGGGAGGGATATTGATGGCATTCAGGTATACTTCCTCCCCCTGACTGCTTTTGGCCTGCCCCCGAACATAGTACCGGTTTACCTGCGCATAGTTTTGCTGAGCAATGGTTTTGATGGTATCGTACAAAGCCTGAAATACATATTTATCTGCCACATCGCTTGGCTGATTGGCAAAAGCAAGTCTTCTCAAATCGCTGCCAAAGGGTTCAAGCAGCGGGAAAATAATCCTGCCATATTGGGGTTGTATGGTAAAGCTGTCTACAAAGTCGAAAACCCCATCGGGTTGCGGGTCGTTCCGGTTATTTAACCGGTCGAGTTGTAAAATCCGAAGCAAGGGTCTGCCCGGATCGTCGCCTTCGGGTAAGATTCGTTTTTCGCCACCACCGGGCTCCTCATAGGTCAGGTTAACCCGGAAGCCATCCCGTTCAACATTAAAGAGATCAAGGGCATATACGTTTTTCATCATCAGATCCCAGATAGGAAGGTTAGGGCGCTGACTTGTAGCCTTCAACATTTTCAGAAACAACACCTTCTGAATACCTTGGGTGGTATCGAGAGCAACATCCTGCGCAAATTCGCCTACCTGAAAAACCCGGCCGTTGCTTGTGTACTGAAAAGCGATACCCAATACCTCATCGGGCTGTATAAATTGATTGATGCTAAGAAAGCCTACCTGCCTGTTGAAGTTGTAGTCGGTGCCCTCGTTGAGTTTGCGGGCAAAAGTGCGTTCAAAATCCTGTACCGGTCTCAGGCCCCGCTGTTGCAGCAATGTGGTTACATTGCTCGGATTGCGGAAGGCTTCGTTACTAACAATGCCGTAGAGCCCGTTTGCCCCATTGTTGGGGAGTTGGTCGCCGGGAAAAACCGGCACATTGTTGTTAAACGGATTACGTTCCCCAAGATCCATGAGCGCCACCACATCCCGGCTATCGGTGGTTTGTCCGGTCCGGTTGGTTACCCATACTTCAAGCCGCATGATCTGTACCTGACTCTGCACAAAGGGCAGGGTACTCATATTGAGGTTATACTGATCGCGGAAATACTGCGATAATAAAAAGTGACGGTTTTCTTCGTAATCATCCAGCTTTTTGTCGAAATTGATTACGGATGCCCCACCCTGAAAGTTTTGACTTTGCCGCTGACTTTTTTGGTTGGCCACTGCTGCGGTTACCGTTAGTTTTCCAAACTGAAGCTGTGTTTTTAAACCAAAAAGCGCTTGCGCCCCTTGAATCAACTGTCCTTTAGTGGCGAAGCTCATGTTGCCCGCTTCAATGCTTTTGATGATTTCGTCATCTTTTCCCCGGTAGTCGAGTTTCAGCTGATTTTCAAAATCGAAGTTGGCGAGTGTATTGAAATTGATGGGCAGTTTCATTTTGTCGCCAATATTGGCATCCATGTTGAACTGCGCATTCATATCGAAATCAAAAGTGCCGTATTTACGGGCTCTTTCGGGCAGCGTGGGGTTTTTTACATTTTGCCCCTGATAACCAGCCATGATGTCGACGTTGCCATTGGGACGGATATCAATTTTGCCATTTCCGAAAATACGATTGAAAAGGTCGTCGAACATCCGCAACTTAGGGCGGACAAGTTTTCGGTTCAGCGTAAAGTTGGCATCCGCCCGGTTGCGAAAATTTTCCATCTCCATTTCGCGGGAACGTAACCGCATAAATTCATCGAAACTTAAAGCCGAGGGTTTGCGGTAGTAGGATTCTCCGATTTTTTCTACGATGTAATATTGTTTGGTGACGGGATCGTACTCCACTTTTTGTTTGAGGTAGGCGGTATCCCTCAGGTCGAAAGGGTTTCTGTTTCGGTTATCAGAAAAGGGGTCACCCCGTCTGTCGCTGATGGGAAAGCGAAGACTATCGGTGCGGGTGCTATCCCGTCCGCCAGGGCGCGCTGTGTTTTGGGCCTCCAAAAATTCAATCGGAGACAAAACAGACAGCAAACTGCCAAGAACCCATAAAAAGTGACTCACATTGCGCGTCAAAGCAAAAAGATTTGGTCGGGTAAATTTTTAACGCAAAGGCAAAAATGTTTTAAAGTGGAAAATTAAGGTATTCTTACAATGATTTCAGCACCTGTTTGATAATCGTTTCAACAGAGTCGATATCCGGTTGCTGTTGCTGTAGCTTCCGCAGAGCTGTTTCAGCCATATTTTTTTGAATACCGAGAGCCATTAAGGCATCTAACGAATCAGTCCAGATGGTATTGTGCTGCATCATAGAAGGGATTCCGGCTGTTTCGTTCATTTTGCCCATTTTGTCCCTGAGCTCAAGCACGAGCCGTTCGGCTGTCTTTTTGCCAATACCTTTTACCCTTTCGAGTTGGCGGGCATCGCCCGAAAGGATGGCCGCAGCAATTTCTGCAGGTCGGAGGCTGCTTAGCATCATGCGGGCAGTGCTTGCCCCAACCCCGCTTACACTCAGCAGTTTGATAAACATATCTTTTTCCTGGGGCTCCGAAAACCCAAATAGAGTCATAGCATCCTCGCTTACCTTAAGGTAGCAAAGCAGGGTAGCTGCATCTTTGCCCTGCATGGCAGAATAGGTATGCAGGCTGATATGCAGCTCGTAACCAACGCCCTGAACGTCGAGTATTACCCTTGTAGGATCGAGATGGGCAATTTTTCCGGTGAGTTGTGCGATCATTTTTTGACTGAAAGAGGGCGAAGATACGGACTCGCTTCAACCCGACATAGCCCGACGGGGCAAAACTTGCTGAAATAGCGGAGGAGACCTCACCCCCTTCCCCTCTCCCTATCGGGCAGAGGGGTGCCCCTCCGCGAAAGGTTGATGAATGGCAGGCAGTTCTTTGAAAGGTGAAAGGTGAAAGGTGAAATAGCTCCTACACCCTGGTTCCATGGGGTCGGTATTTGAATAGCAACGTCCCCTCCGTGCCAATGGGAGAAGTTGCTCGAATGAGAGGGAAACTTTGCTGGATCTTGAGACAGGAAGCAAGGCGGGTGGACCTCACCCCCTTCCCCTCTCCCTATCTGTCAGATGGGTGCCCCTCCGTAAGAGTGCTCATTTATTACTGAGCTTTGGATAGGTGTGAAAAGTGAGCTATTTGAGGTGTAAAGGCAAACGGCTACCTACAGATGTGATTCCAATGCAAGGGAAATTGAGGCAGTATGTTGGTTTGTGAGACACGAACCAGGGCGGGGGGTAAGTCGCAAACCGAGCCACATAGTGGTGATATCTTCATAGAAAAAGTGAAAAGGGATACGCAGACTGAGCCACGCAGCGGTGACATTATGGTGGAGGAGCTGTGGATTAGGAATTTGAGATTAGGTGGTGTGAAAGGTAAACAGGCAATATTCAATATAAAATATTCAATATGCAATACGAAGTGGGCAGGACGTTGCGATACAGAATCATTTAATTTCATTAGCTTCGAAATTCAAAGAGTTCTTTATGCGATTGCCACTAATTTTTTCAATCCTTTCCATTTTCCTGCTTTATTCAGTGAGTTCCCAAGCCAAAGGCAAAACAACACCGGAGTATTATCAGCTTGAAGCTTATTATTTTTCTTCACAGCAACAGGAAACTTTGATTGATAACTATCTGGAGAAGGCATATTTACCCGCGCTCCATGCATTTGGATTAAAGAATATTGGTGTCTTTAAACCTATCGCCAACGATACCGCCTCCAACAAAGTAGTGTATGTATTGATTGTTTATAAAAGTTGGAAGCAGGTGTTGGATATTGCTGATAAACTAAAAACCAATCAGGATTACAAAGCAAGGGGTGCCGGTTTTCTTGGAGCTCCTTTTAATGCCCCCGCTTACAAACGAAAAGAAATGACACTGATCAAAGCTTTTTCTCAAGCGCCTAAACTAGCATTGCCTTCCCTGACAGCCCCTTTGGCAGAACGGGTGTATGAATTGCGGAGTTATGAAAGTGCCACCGATGATTTATTTATAAACAAGGTGCAAATGTTTAATGAAGGGGGAGAAGTGACCCTTTTTAAAAAACTGGGATTTAATGCTATTTTCTATGGGGAGGTGGTTGCGGGTTCCAAAATGCCCAACCTGATGTATCTGACAAGTTTCAATAATATGAAAGACCGGAATGACCACTGGGAAATATTCAGAAACCACCCCGAATGGAAATCGCTTTCTACAAACCCGGGGTATCAGCACAATGTATCAAAAGCCGACATTATCCTTACCCGCCCGGCGGCTTATTCGGACTATTAACCAATTTGACAGGTAAACTTTTTTGGATCTCCAGATGTTTTTAGCTCCTAGTAATATCTCTGCCTGCGAACTGCTAGGGAAGCAGAATGGAGGTTGCGATTGAAAGGGGATTAGCAATAAAGGAATTGGGAATAGGGGATTAGGAAGCACCAAAGGTGATTCAAATAGGTTTTGGAAGTGAAATGATTAAAAGGCAAAGTGAATTCTTCAATCAAAAATATTAAAAATTTGGTGGGTATTGTATCGCAACGTCCCCTTCGTTCCTCCGGGAGACATTGCTCGAATGCGACACGGTATTCGAGCAACGTCTCTGTCTGCGAACTTTTAAGGAAGAGGGCAGGACGTTGCGACATAAAAAATATTAAATCAACTGTTGGTTTTTTTCCAAAGCAAAACCGGTAGCACAAAAAAGACGGCGAGCATGGAACAAAGCAACCCGCCGAGAGTGCCCACCGCAAAGGCAAACCAAAATACCTCATCCTGACCCTGCATTAAAAAGGGAATCAGGCTGCAACAGGTGGAGACAACGGTAAGCAGGATGGTTCTTGCCCGGTGGATATGCGCTGATGCAAGCAGGGTATTGGCATCTGCCTCCGGATAGTTTGCCAATAAACCGTTGTAATCATTGGTAATAAAAATAGCGGCATTCACCACAAGCCCGGCAAGAAGTACAAAGGCAGCATATCCGCCTTGGTCAAAATAAAAATCGCCCCAGGCAAAGCTTAAAAATAAACCAATAAACGATAGAGGAATCATCCACACAATGGCAAGTGGTTGTTTGAGCTTGCCAAACAAAATGCTGCAAATACAATAAATAGCAATAGCCAGTAAAAACAGCAGCCCGTATTGACGTTTGGTTTTGTTCCAGTCCCAGGTGTACGAATCTGTTTTGGCTGTATAGCCCGGAGGCAGCATAGTATTCATTTCCACCAGTACCTTTTTTAAATGGCGGCTCCCAAATTCGGGGGAGCCTAAATAATCGTACCCCACAAGCCTCACAAAACTCCTGTTTTCCCGCACAATGCTGTTGGCCGTTTTTTGTAAACTCAATTTTCCTAGCGTTGCTATTTTTACAGATTGATTGCTGTCGGGATACAAAGGGTCTGCATTCATTTGAAACACGCTGTAATCATCAGCCCGGGATGCTTCTACATACAAGGGATATTTTTTACGACCCATCGTAAGCTGCCCGGATGCACCCTGCGGCTGACTCCGAAAAGAAATTTCGCGAAACAGGTTGCCCGATTGTATACCCTGCAAGGCAAGCGCTTCTTCATTCAGGTTCAATACATATTCCTGACTTTCCCGTTCGCTCCAATTGAGCTTTTCATTGGTATTTACGGTTTGTATTCTTGGGTGTACCAATAGTTTTTCCCCCAATATATTAGCAAGCCGTTCCAGTTGATCGTAACTGTATCCCGTCATTTTTACCCTGAAATTTGGAATATCTACCCCTCCGGCATTACTAAAACCTTTTCCTACGCCATACACATCCCAATCGGCTCCCCCCAAATTAATGCAACGCGCAATCAGTTGTGTTTTTAACCGAAAAGGCAAACCGCTGTTTTCACCTGATGCCGTAAACTGTATTTCCACCGCGGCATCCTGCCCACCATACACATGGGTTACAAACTTTTCAATACCTCCCACAGGTTTCAGGAAAGATTCAAGGGTTTCCATAAGCGCATTCATCTGCGCTGGGGTATGCCCGTATGGTAATTTTGCATTTACATACAAACGAGTTTGTTCCGGGCTCCGGTAACTGCTTTTTTCAAAAACGCCATAGCGGAAAAGATACAAGGCACCGCCAAGGTATTTATCTGTAACCGGTCGGATTGTTTGCTGATAAACCGTACCTCCCAAGGTATTGTTGTAGGCTTTTGCCCAAAAAGAATCACCCTCCACCGAAGTTGGCAGCAAAAACAAGGGAAGCCCGAAGGCAAGCAATACAAGACTCAGATAAACTGTTCTGAATTTGAACAGTTTGGCAAGCATCCGGTAATACCATTGTCCGGCTTTTGAGGCAATGAATTCCTGTTTGGTATTTGGAGTAGTAGGAACAGAAGGTTTGTATTGCCACAGCAACTGATAAAGTGCGGGGGTAAAGTAAAGGCTTACCAATAAACTTGTGCTGAGTGCAACCGCAATGATCGCCGCAAAATCTCCCAGGTTTTGGCGGTCTTCTTCGGGTAATAAAAATACAAGCAGCAAGGCGGCCATTGTGGTAAGGGTGGCAGCAAGCAGCGCAAGAAATACCTTTTTGTTTTGGTATTGCCGGTAATAATCGAGCATTACAATGGCATTATCAATCAGCAGGCCAAACGAAATGGCGATACCGGCAAGGCTGTATAAGTGAATGGGAATTTGGAATGCTGCTGCTAAAAGAATCGTCAGGGCAAGCGTTACCAAAAGGCTGCAAATCAATACAAGCAGGTGTTTCCAATGCCGGTAAGCAAGCAGCATAAAGAGCAGCAGAATGCCAACACTCAGACCTGTACGGATATAGTTTTTTTGTAGTTCCTTTTGTAAAAAGGCAGCATCGTCATAATCGAGCCGGAGTTCATAGCCCGTGGGGAGATTACGGGTGAGTGCCTGCAACTTATTTTTCACCGCTGCTGCCACAAGCAGGGTATTTGCCTGCTGCTTTGCAAATACCTGAAGCGTTACTGCATTTTTGCCATTGATCCGAAACCAGGAATCCGGTTTTTCTTCCTGTAACTGTATGGTAGCTAACTGTCCTAAAGGAATGGAACTACCCGTAATAGTAGCAATCGGGAGTGCTTCTATTTGAGAAAGCGTGGTAGCAGAAGGGGCAAGTCTTAAAAACAATTGTTCGCGGGTAGCCGAAATGGTTGATCCCGGATAGCTTGTAGCAAAAGCTTCCTGTATAGCAGGGGCAATCTGACCGGGGTCTATGCCCCATGCCCGGCACTTGTCCATTTGGTATTGCACCCGTATTTCAAGCGAAGGCACTCCGGAAACCGCCACCTGTTCCACACCCGGAATTTCCTGTATGGTTGGCAGGATGGTGGATTCGCTTATTTTTTGTAAAGCAAGACCCGACAGGGGTGCGTTGAGGGTATAAACGAGGAGCGGTTGGGGTTTCTTTTTTACGCCCGGTGCGCTGATGGTAATTTGCGGATAACTGCAGCCTTCCGGCAGTTGTGGATACAACCTGCGCAGGATAGCTGCCACTTCAAACTGCTTTTCCTGCATGGAAGTGCCTTTGGCAAATTGCAATTGTAAAGCCCCGCCATGGTATCGGCTTTCACTGCTTTGCTGAATAATCCCCGTAATCCCGGACAAGCCGTTTTCCAAAAGGCTTGTGACTTGCTGCTCTGCCACTTGCGGGCTGCTGCCTGCCAAAGTATAACTTACTGTAAGCAGGCTGCCGCTTTGTTCGGGTAAAAACTGTACCGATAATTTGGCAATAGCAAATACAGAAAGCAAGGCGAGGGCGGCAAATAAAACCACCCAACGAAACGGGGTAAAAAAGGAAAAGCGGTTTGTTTGCATGCTACAGTATAAGGAAGATGGTTTTATAATGAAGGAATAAAAATAGGCTAAAAATAAATAGGACTGTTGCTGTTGATGCATTAATTATAAGGAAAACCACGAATGCAGAAGGACGGTTTTATTATGATCTGTTTGAAATTCGAGGCAGGATTTATTGAATTTTTGCACAGTTATGGGTCGAAAGCGCACACTTATGAATTTCTTGAAAAAAAAATGAAGAAATGCTTTGAATTTTTAAAAGAGATTTTTAATATTATGGTTCATTATTCACCTTAAATTTTTTGTTATGAAAAAGATTGTTCTTTCTGTTTGTGTTTTGGCTCTTGGAGTTTTTTTTTCATCACCCTTTGCGAAGGAGTTGAGTCCGGCTGAAGGCGGCCCGACTATTATTAATTCTGCTGGATATTTTTCCGGGATTAAAAAGCCTTGCCAGTCGAGAGCTACTAAAATAGAACTTGAGGTTGAACTTCCTACAGGCGGCAGTGGAGGTATATCAGGTACCCAGGTTAATAACGCATATGATTGTGGTGGTGGAAAGGATTTTTCATGTCAGGTAATTGGTTGTGATAATAAAACTTTATTGATTTTTGTGCATGTTGATAATGGTTAATTGCATTCAGCCGGTTTGACTTATGTAAGGAAGACCGGCTGATTTTTTGATTTAATTTTGAATCTTTATATAATTATGCTGAAAATTATTTTAGATGAATCTTTGTTATAGGTTTTTAATTTGCATTGTACTTCTTTATGCTTGTTCAACTCATTCAGAAAGTGGGTTAAAGGAAATATTAATTAATCCGAAATCGATTACAGAATTTGGAAATCTTGACCCATATTTATCTTTGGTCCAAGCGATACAACTTGAAACAAAGCCAGAATCATTAATTGGAAAAATTGATAAAATTGTTCAATATCAGGGTCATTACTACATTCTTGATACTGACTATAGAAACAATATATTACACTTTGATCAATATGGAAAATTTGTTGATTTGATGATTTCTGATGCTGAAAAGGAGATTTATAATATGATTCGTGTCGTAGATTTTGATATCAAAGATGGAAAATTATATACCATTGACAATTTGTTGTCTGCTTTATTTGTTAAAGAATTAAAATCAGAAAAAATAGATCGCTTGTTACTACCTGTTGCCTGCAACAATTTAAGCGTTTTTGATTCAGGTAAAATATTTATTTATTCTGGCTTTATTGGACTGAACAGTATTTATGAAAGATTAAACTTGTTTGAGTTTGAAAAGGTAAATTTAAAAAGAATCCATGGATATTTCCCATTTGATGAGCGATTAGAAAATGGAAACCTTACATCTAAAGCTAATTTGCGATTACTGAAACATAACCAGAATTGGCTATTTCATGAATATGCCAATGATACTATCTATGCAGTTGGATTAAAAGAGTCAGAACCATTGTATTTGCTCCATTTTCCTTATAATAATAAAAGTAATTATTTATATGATTTAGACTTTCAGACAAAATCTGATGATTATATCAGGAATAATAATTTGTCATTAAAATCTTTTGGAATGTTTGTTTTGGGTGATTTGCTTTCTATTGAATATGTTGGTAATCATGGTGATCGTCAATTGGTTTATGATATGAAAGCGGATACTATCATTGCAAATTGCAACTATTTAAGATTGAAAAGTGAAAAGCTTCCTGTTGGGTTTTATTGGTATCCTGTACAGCGAAATCCAAATCAGGTAATTGCTTTTCTTGAATCGGAACATATTTTAGAAATGCCTAATGAAAGTATTGAAGTACTTAAAAATAAATGGGGTATTATTACCAAGGAGAATGACAATCCCTTATTGACTATTCTGGAGACCAAAAAATAATAGTTTTAATTTTTTTTTCAATTCAATATAAACCTAAATGAAGCCTAATATTTGTGAGATATTAATTGTTCTATTTCTTTTTCTTTTTACATCCGTTTCTGGACAAGATTTGCCAAATGGGCCAACCAGAAAACGGGGAGATGTAGCCAATGTAAATGCGATTGATTTTGGTAAATTGAATATCAGGTATGCATCATTTAATAAAACCAAAATATCTCAAATGAAAAACCCGATTATTTTATATAGATACAATCATTCCGGATGTTCGGTTTGTTCTGACAGTGCTCTCCAAATGCTAATCCGAAGGATTAAGCAATTAAAAAAAAATTATCGGTTGGTTGTGGCTTCCAATGCTGAAAATAGCAGGGTTTATCAGATTTTGCAAAATCGAATGGATAAGGTTGGAATTCAATCCATGGCAATTTCCAATATTCCAATTGCTTATGATTCCATTTATAGTAGTTACTTTACACTGATTGATATAGATAGGAAAGCTCGTTTTTTTGTCGTTCCCTTACTTTCTAACCTGAAAAATATGCAGGAGACCATAAATGCCTTATTTACATTATATGATGATCAGAGTGGGCTTAAGGTAAAGGATTAAGGAATTGATAATATTACAGTATGATGTTATGAAAAGGGCATTTTTGAATACTTATTTGGTTTATATTCTTTGGTTTTTACTTGTTAGTTCCTGTTATAGCATTATTAAGGATGACAAGGAATTATCCCTCCAGAAGGTCGGAATTCATGCTTTAGCATTAGATAGCAATTCTGGTCATTACCATAATTCCTTTGGATTGATTCATTCTAACAATAGGATAATGTCTTTTTTTCTAAATGTTCATAACTATACCATTTATATAAATGATTGGAAAACAGGGGCTATTGTCAAAAAGATTTCAATACTCCAAAATGGTCCAAATAGCATTTCAGGGAATCCTGCCGATGGCATTTTTTTTAATTCAAAGGGTGAATTTTTTTATTACGCCGAGAATAAATACCGGTTATATAGATTTCAGAATGCTGTTCCAATTGCTATTTATAATGTATTGAATCATGGCGGAAGTAAGGAAAACGATAAATTTGATATTCC
Source organism: Chitinophagaceae bacterium (assembly GCA_041739485.1). Lineage (GTDB taxonomy): Bacteria > Bacteroidota > Bacteroidia > Chitinophagales > Chitinophagaceae > Phnomibacter. The sequence continues at coordinate 6,592 of JBGSNV010000146.1, read as the reverse complement.
CTCCATTTCGGCAATGTTTCCCATTTTATCTATGGGAGATTCTGTTTTCTTTCTTACTAGTGATATTTCTGTTTATAGGGTCAAGGATTTTACCATTTTAAACAGCCTGTTAAAATTTCAAAAGCAAGCTGATACATTTTCCATGAAAAGGTTGGTACCGTGTCCGGAATTATATAACCGGGGTAATTGGGGCAGAACTTTAGGATATCAGGCATATCATATTTTTAATGCAGATTCAACCAAAATATTCACTAGTTTCGGAAAATATGATTCTATTGTAGTTACCAATATTTCAGACTTAAAAAGAAAAACGGTTTATGCAGGTAGTCGGTTTTTTAATATGGATAAAGAGGTGCTTATATCTAATGTTTCCGATAAGGATGAATCCGATTTTGAAACTGGTGTAAAATATGATTTTACACATCCGGTATATTTTAAATTGATGTATGACCCAACCAATGAAAAATATTATCGCATGACACAATATGCTTTTCCTGATAATGAAACCATCAAGAAGAACAAAGGTGAAATTCGTTTGGGTATCAGCTATTCTTTTATTGTATTAGACAAAAACCTTCAAAAAATTGATGAAGCAATTTTGCCCGATAATACTGAATACAATATGAACCATGTTTTTGCCCGGGAGGGTATGCTTCTAATTGCGCCATTGCCTAAATACCAACCTTATGAAGATTCTCTTATTTTCCATAAATTTCAGCTTAAGGGGTTATAGTATCCTGCTGGCAATTAGTCTTTTTGCCATAGGTTGTCATGATGTAAAATTTAGTTTCGAAAACTCTGATTCATTTCAACTTCCTCAGGATTTAAAGGGATTTGAAAATATTCAGGATATCATTGTCATTCCCAGGGCAGGTTTCACAGGTTGTATTGATGAAGTAGTTAATTATGTATTGAATAGATTGGATTCAATGCAAAATACTAAAGTTGTTTTCACCTCTATTGAGGGATTAAAGGAATTGAAAATTAAATTGGGAGAAAGGATAAATCACTCGGTCGTTTATTTGGATACCGATAATATTTTCTTTCGACCGGGAGCATTACAATCTATTTATCCCCAACATTTGCAAAGAATAAAGGGTAATAAATTTTTGAAGAAAAATTATACGATTAAGAAAAAGGGTTTTATTAACGGGTGCATTGTATTTTAGGATTTATTCTCTATTTTTGATCTTTAAATGTGTCTGTTATTTTCTTAGTTTTGCTGCATTTTTTTCTGAGGAAATGCCTTCACAAAACCTTATTTATATTTTATTTTATCTCTTGCTTTATCCACATCCCAACCAGGTGATAAAACCCGGGATAAATTATGTAATCAATAAGCCCTTATTGTAATGAATCATAAATCTTTTTTAAATGAGAACTTTTCTAATTTTATTGATTGGCAGTTTTCTGATCTTATCCTGCCAACCATCTCAATCCCGTTTGTCTGAATCTTATCATGAAACTTTACAGGTAAATGATACCCTTCTGCTTGAACTTGATGAAGAATCGCCTTTAGAACTTCCTGGCATACATATAGCTAATCTTGGGAAGGAAAAATGGCTTTGCTATTTTAATCCAATGAATAGCTTTTTTTATTTTAAGCAATGGAGTAGCAACAAGCCTTTTACAAAGATTTTCCTTGGTGGTAATGGTTCGCAATCAGTAGGCCCAAAAACTAACATAGGAGTTACCTTATCCCGGAAGGGGATAGTCGTTTATAATCCTGATATATATACCCTTTTTTTATTAGATAGTAAGGAGGCAAGCATTTTACAAAAATGGAAATTAAACCCTGATGACGTGGAAATAAGTGGTAAATACGCTCCTGCTATGGTAACAGACGGCCGGTCAATTCATATTTTACAGGATTCTTTGGTGGTTATTTCGGGCTATGTGGGTTATCGAACGAAGGATTATACACAAACTTTTAGTCAGACTATATTCAATTTGAATCAAAAGGATGTGAATTACTTTGGAGCTGTTCCTTATCCATTAAGGTACAATTTGGGGAATTGGGGTAAATTTTCTTACTATATGACAGATGCCTGTACCTTGTATGACTCTCTGATTGCTGTCAATTTTCCATTAATGGATAGTATTTTTTTAGCACCTGTTCAAAATCCGGAACGCATTTTTTCTATAGGGATGAAGTCATTTACTTCAAATTTGGATGATTTATCCCCTTTGCCTGTTGCAGCAGATAAACGTTACGATGATAAACAGGAAGAGCAGTATTTTGATTTTATAAATCAGCAATACAAAAAGATTTTTTACGATCAATTAAATGATGTTTTTATCAGAATTTTTCGATCAGTACCGGTAAAGCGGTCAGAAATTGAAAAATCAGGCGGTAAATTCTGGAAAGGGGCAACCTATTCTCTATCTGTTTTTGATAAGTCGGGAAGTTATATTGGAATGACAGATCTGCCTGCTGACTATTATAGCTTTATGCACACTTTTTTAGTAAATGGAAAATTGTATTTTATTCCTCTACCTGCTTTTCAACCAAAGGAAGCATTTTTGGAATTACATATGTGGGATATCAGGAAAAATCTGGAGAAATGGACAATAGAAAATTAAAATTTCATATTATTTTAAATTTTTGAATCAATTGAATCATCTTTAATTTTTGAATTGGGTGATCCTATTTACAATATAACTCTATGCAGTATAAGTCTTTATTCTATCGGAATGGTTTATTGGTTTACTTGTTTCCTATATTATTCCAGATAAGTTGTTCAGAAAGTAGTCATTACGATAATGGGATATAAAACCTTGTATTAGGTGATTCTGTTTTTTTACCCTTAGACGATCAAACAGGTCATTATTATCCTTCGTTTCAAATTTCTGAATTTGGTAGCAAGCCTTTATTTCATTTTTTTAACGGAAATAACCGTCAAATTTATATTTATGATCTTGCAAATAAAAAGCTTGAGCAAAAAATTAAATTAAATAAAGATGGCCCAAACGGGGTAGGTAATCTGTCCAATTTAGATGTGTCTGTAAACAATGATTTCCTTTTTATCTTAAACAGTGATTATCAACGTTTGTATAGATTGGACAGAGCGGGTATTTTACAAAACTATATTGCACTCGATAGCTTTTCTGCTTTGTTGGCTGAAAAACTAGCTTATGCAAATACCAACGCTACCTATCCGATGATACCTGTGGATGATTCGAATATTTTTCTTCAGTCCATGTTATTTGGTACTAAACGCGATATTCAAAATTACCATGCCTTGTGGAAAGTTCAATTAGGAAATAATGGCAAGGTTGCAGCATTTGCTCCCTATCCTGCAATTTACCAGAAAGGGAATTTTGGGAATACCCTTCATTATCATGCTTCTTTTTGTTTGATGAACGATTCGCTTATTGCCGGGGCATTCTCCCACGATGATACCATTCGTATATATCATCAGCAGGGAGGGGAAGAGGTTGATAAAATGGTTTGTCGCTCTGCCCTATTTGATATTCATGCCATAGAGCCCTTGTCTAAAGATCCTGCAGGTGCAGGGCTTGAGGATGAACAAAAAACCTTGTATGAATTTACTACACCGCATTATTCTAAACTTTTTTATGATCGCAACAAAGACTGTTTTATCAGACTCGCGGTATCTCAGACGCCTACCCGGGAGGAGGTAAAAAGAAATGGCGGGGACTTTAGAAAGGGTATGGGTTTGTCTGTAATACGCCTGAACCGTAGTGGAGAAAAAACCGGAGAATGGTTGCTCCCTAAAGATATATATCAGATAGGCTGTACCTACCTGTTTGATTCTAAAATTTTTATCATTCCCAAATCCCGTTATCAGCTTTTTGAAGATAAGCTTACGTTTCATATTTATAATCTCCCTGAGTAATGCTTTCCTGAAATTACCAAGAGAAATGAAGATTCTAAATCTAAATTTTTCCTTTATAATTATTTTCCATTTATTTTTTATTTAGTAATTTTTTCTATACAGATATAAAAAGTCACCCTAAGATATATAATTCATTTACTGAGAAATATAATTATATGGATGTCTAACAGATTACTGTGAATTTCAGAGTTAGCTGTTCGTGTTTTAAATATGTTCGTACTTTTCTTAAAAATGTCTATTTTTGATCATACCTTTTCTGAGAAAATGCCTTCACAAAAACCTCATTTATATTTTATTTTATTCTTTGGTTTTGCCGCATGCCAAATTGGGGACAAAACCCCCGCTGAAACGGAGACAATAGCAAGTAATTTGTCCGTTTCCGGTCCGGCAGAAGTCCGTATTTTTTCGTTAGACCGTTCTGTTTTTCAATATGAAATCAATTGTTCGGGAGTGGTGGAAAGTTTGGGAGATTAAATCATTTCCACGGCATCGGGCGGGTTATTGGAAAGGTTGCCTGTGCAAACCGGTAAACGGGTGGTAGTAGGAAGTTTGTTGGCAAGCTTTAATGCTAAACCTATGGAGTTAAAGCTTGAACGGGCAAGGTTACAGGTTTTTAATGCACAAAAGGAATGTGAGAGTCACTAATTCGCTTTTTATGAGGGCTTTTTTTTAATTCTGAAAGCTTTAATTTTTAGACTCGGTCCAATGTTGGACTAGCCTTGGTTGTACTCTAGAGATGGTACTTCTTTTATTCCGATCCTTTCGATAAGTCCTTTTACCTGTATGATGTTATTTGATTTTTAATGAACTGTTTAAATTTGTCAAACTAGATGTAATATGTAAATACATGTGGAAATAATGTGGAAAACTACCCTTGTGTGTGTGTGTGTGTGCTGGTATTTAATTTTATATCCTAAACTTAAATCGTATGTATTTTAAACAAAAAATCAAAAACGTCTTTCTTGTATTTATTACAACATTTGTGCTTCTACTTACAGTAAGTATTACTCCTCATGCGGCGTATAGTTACAGTTCGGGTGATGAAGAAATTGATCTGCCAGAAATTCCTGCCCCTGGTGATTTGCGGTGTCGTTGTCATTCAGATGGACAATGTTATGGCGGAAATTTTATTAGTTTTCGTAAGAAATGTGCCAATTTTGAAGGCGGTACAGGTAGTTGTGGTGATCATGGAGCTAACTGTCCACAATAGCTTTTGAATTGAAATGATTATTAGTTAAGCACATTTTAACCGTTAAATCATACACGATCCATTTATTTCATTAAATGGATCGTGTATGATTTAATAGTAAAATTTTAAAGAAACTACTATAGTTAGCAAGGTATTTCTATGTATATTTATTGGCTAAAATTCAAACCCCTTGTATGATTTTTTTTCAGCGACTTAGTCCTCAAATAATTACAGATATTCGTTTATTTAAATTTACATACCCCAATAAGTTATTAGCGGATATCAGATTATTTTTATTTTCTTTTTTTATAGTTTCTACATTGCTTATATCATGTAATGGAGGAACGGAGGCCGTTTTTATAAATCAAAATAGGGATTTAAAAATACATCAATATAGTATAGATACCATCTGGCTTAAACCACCTGTTTATTCTGGCATTGGTATGTTTAATGTTTATAAGGATACGATATTTTTATTTGACAAAATTTTTGGTACTATTTCTACATTTGATAAAAATGGATTGTTTTATAAACGACATCTTGGTCTTGGCAAAGGCCCTAATGAGTTGGAAAATGGTCATATTCATTCAATACTTCCCTCTGGCGAACACGCTTTTTTAGCTGATTTTGGGATTTGGAAATATTCCTCAGCCTATCAAAAGGGTGAGTTTTTTCAAATTGACTGGAACTGTGACGGAGAGCGATTAGAAGCATTGGAACAAACCCCTTATCCCGAAAAAATTTGTAGTTATGGTTATAAATGGAATCTGGCTTCCCATAATCCGGCTTTTCACGCCATAAATAATGAAAAGTTGATTATCCCTGTATCGTTTGAACATCCAAAGATGAATGCTTTTCAGCATAAGAAATACTACGAAGAATCCTATCTGTATGGCATTCTCAATAATACTACAGGGAAAGTGGAGGAATTGTTAATAAAACGACCGGTAAGCATAGCTGAAAAGGGAATACTTCCTAATTTTGATCTATCACAAATAATATTGGATAATCAAAATAATATTTACTGTACCTATGCAACCGAACCATTGATTGACGTCTTTTCCATTTCCGGAAAATTACAATTTCGCTTTGGGATACGAGGTAGTAATATGAACACAAGTTACCCAAAAGTCGTTGATACTGATTATGAGGTAATTGAACAGAAAGGCTGGAAGGAAAGGGAGGTCTACGGGTGGTATGAAGGGCTCTATTGTGATATAGCTAAGGGCTATTTATTTAGAAATTATGCTAAAGGAAATATTTCGGGTGAAAATAAATGGGGCATTCAAATTTACGATTCTACATATACCTTAATAGGTGATATAGATGTTCCTGTTAATTGTCGGATTATTGGTAAAATACAAGAAGAATATATTGTATCAGGTATTTTGAAAGAAGATGGAACCCCTCCTGCATTTTTAAAAATATCATTTCCTGAATTATAAAAGTTTCTCATTAATGAAAAATTTATATATTTTAACTTTATTACTATGCTACTTTTTCCCTTTAAGTTCCAAGGTACAGACAACACAAATGCAACAGG
>JBGSNV010000125.1:0-4047 GCA_041739485.1 Chitinophagaceae bacterium | reverse complement strand
TCGCGACAAGAGACCAGACAAAGTACAGCATATTGAGTTTGTGTTTCTGGCACCGGATACCGTTAATGAAATCCTGACCGCATTGGAATGCCTGGATAAACTAACAGGATGCGCTTTTGCACAGAAAGATGGACTGGAAATAACCGATGATAAAGGATATCAGCGCTTAGGCAAGCAATTGCTTGAAAAACAACCTGCTGAAGCTTCTGCGCTTGAAATTTTTGCGCCTTCGTTTGAAAACACCAAAAGAAAAGTACGGATTATAAAGGCTGTTGAGGCCTATGAAGTATATAAAAGACTTTTGAATTATTATGCCTGTAAGCAGCTTTTAGATTGGTGTGGTATTCATAAGATTACATCGCTTTCAGGATTACAATCCCTATTACCCGTAAGGAATAAATTGAATGAATGGATGAATATCGGGGGACAAATGATTCCTTCCGAAGATGTAAAAAAAGCACTTAAACAGGTTACTTCAGGCGGTATTGACAGCTGGGATAATTTACACAACTGGTATCAGCAGGAAGGAGAAAACTACACTGAAAAAAGAACAAGACATGCATTGGCGGCCTTTAAAAAACTGACCGGTAAACAACTGAATAATCTGGATGGAGAAAATATCAGGGATTTGATGGATGAAGCCTACAATACCAGAAAATGGCTGTCTGAAAAAGTATATGAAAGCAGGGCTAAAGATTTTGACAATCCTTTTAAAACCATGCTTTACGACAATGCCGAAGAAATGAAGGAAGTGTTAGGGTCTATGGAAGACAATGAATACATACAATTTGAACAACAGGATCTTGCGGCTTTTAAAACCAGAATAAACAGTTGGAAAAAAAAGTTGAAATAAAATAATAATATCTTTACGATTAAAGTTTGGAAATTACCGGTTAAATATCTGAGATGGAAGAAACTAAAAAATTAAAGGTGGGTATCTTCGGGGTGGGTCACCTCGGTAAATTTCATGTAAATAATTGGTTGCAGATTGAGGAAGCAGAAATTGTAGGCTTTTACGATCCCAACGAAGAACAGGCGGCTTTTGCCATCAGCGAGTACGGCCTTAAACGCTTTACGGATATGGAAGCCCTGATAGACGAAAGTCAGGCCATTGACATAATAGCTCCTACGAATATTCATTATGATATTGCGTCAAGAGCCCTCCGTAAGTCGAGACATGTTTTTGTGGAAAAACCGTTGGCTGCGACAATGAATGAAGCAAGGGAAATTGTACAATTAGCCAAAGAGGCAAGAGTAAAAGTACAGGTGGGTCATGTAGAGCGATTTAATCCGGCCTATCTCACAGCTATGAAATATACACAGCAACCTATGTTTGTGGAGGTACACCGGCTGTCACAGTTCAATCCAAGAGGTACAGAGGTTAGCGTAATCCTTGACCTGATGATCCACGATATTGATATTTTATTAAGCCTGGTAAAAAGTCCGGTGAAGAACATATATGCAAGCGGGGTGGCCGTAATGACTGACACACCCGATATTGCAAATGTCCGGATTGAATTCAACAATGGCTGTGTGGCCAACCTCACAAGCAGCCGCATCAGTATGAAAAAAATGCGGAAGATCCGCATCTTTCAAAAAGATGCTTATATAGGCATTGATCTGCTTGCCAAAAAAACAGAAATCATTAAACTTAAGGAAGAATCCGATACCCATGTATTCTCCTTTGATCTGGAAACGCCCAAGGGTACCAAAACCATTGCGATTGCCAATCCTGAGATCAAAGAAAATAACGCGATTAAAATGGAACTTGAATCATTTGTTCATTCTATTTTATCCGACAAACAAACGGCAGTATCAGAAGTAGATGGATTTTTAGCTATGGAAGTTGCCCACCTGATTCTCGAAAAAATCTCCTCGACTTCCATCCTTGAAAAATAAGGAATCAATCAAGTGAACCGTCCCTGGACCATAAACCGATATGTATTAACGGATTTCATTTTGTCCGTGCTCGTTTGGGCGCTGTTTTTTGGTTGGAGACAGTACCTGATCTACAAGGAAATTTTCATTGATTCCTTTACTGATGAACCCATATTTGCACTAGGCATTTTGGTTGTGCCCGTTTTCTGGCTCTCGTTGTATCTGCTCGCCGGGCATTACAGCAGAGGACTTTATGAGAAATCGAGACTACAGGAATTGACCCAAGTGGTTTTTGTAAACCTGCTTGGCGTATTGATCCTGTTTTTCTTTTTATTGCTCGATGATATTGAAACCACCATTGAGATCAGTTATTATTACAAAGTATTTATCAGCCTTTTTGCCTTTCAAACCCTTGCGATACTGGCAGGGCGTTTTGTATGGCTTGGGCAGGTAAAAAAGCAACTTTATACGGGTAAAGCCGTCTTTCATATCCTGTTGATTGGAAACGGGATAAAGGCATCAAAGGCTTTTAAATCCATACAGGCCGATGCTGCTATTACAGGTTGGCGTTGTGTGGGCTATCTGGGAGAGGCGGGAAGTGAAAAATCAGGTACTTTAAAACAAATACCAAGACTTGGAAGCATTTCAGAGGTAGCGGATCTTGTAAAAACGCATACGATTGACAAAGTGGTGATTGCTGAAGAACGACCGGAAGAAGCGATGATGGAAATCATAAGCCAGCTCTCCGAAATAGATATTGATATTTTATTGATGCCAGCATTGCTCGACATTGTTACCGGGTCAGTAAAAAGCAGCAATGTAGTCAATAGTCAGTTTATTGAATTGCAAACCAACCCAATGGAGGGCTGGCAGCAAAATACCAAACGGCTTATTGATATTTTCATCAGTTCAATAGCGGGAATACTCCTCACTCCACTCATTCTGTTCACCGCTATCCGGGTCCGCTTATCCGGACAGGGGCCTGTTCTTTACAAACAGGAACGTATTGGCTTAAAGGGGCGGCCTTTTTATATTTGGAAATTCAGATCAATGGTACAGCACGCTGAGGAAAAGGGACCTGCTTTGAGTTCAGAAAATGATCCCCGCATCACACCCTGGGGCAGGGTGATGCGTAAATGGCGTTTGGACGAATTGCCCCAACTCTGGAATATCCTGCGGGGAGATATGAGTTTGATTGGCCCAAGACCGGAACGGGCTTATTATATTGAACAGATCAAAAAAATCAATCCCTATTTTAGCCTGTTGCTAAAAGTGAAACCCGGGCTTACAAGCTGGGGCATGGTACAATTTGGCTATGCAAGCAGCGTCTCCGAAATGTTGGAACGCATGGAATACGATTTGATCTATCTTGAAAATGCATCGTTGTTGCTTGATTTTAAAATTATGATCCACACACTGCTTATCATCTGGAAGGGGAAAGGAAAATAAAGGCATATCACAGGTTGCTATAATCAGCAAGACTCCGGCAAAAGAAAGAACCAATGCAAATGCGGATAAAAAAATACAATAAGTCTTTCTTAACCGCACTCTTTTTCCTGCTCTATATAATTGGAGGAATGTTTTCAGGCTGGCATATTGCCCCCGATAGCCCTTCGTACCTAAATGCAGAAATCCACCGTTCGCCGGGTTATCCGGTTTTTTTAATGCTTATCCGGGCCATTACTTCTGAAAATACTTTTTTTCCTGTCCTGCTTTTTGCTCAATACCTGTTTGGCTTTGGCGCGGCACTTTTCCTGGCAAAGTCTGTAAATTCCAACCCCGGATTACAACACCCTGCTCTCTTTTGGGGCGTATTGATTTTGGCGCTTTGCCCGTACATGCTGTCTCCACATATTGGTCAATTCATTTTATCCGAAGCGCTTGCCTACCCTTTGCTACTGGTTTTTTTGGCAGGTTGCCTGCGCACAAAAACGTTTTATATATTCCTTGCCGGGTGTGCCTTTTTTGTATTGCTGCTAACCCGTAGCCAATTCATTGTACTAATCCCGGTTACCTTTATTTGGCTGTTCCGGTTAAGAAAGAAATGGACGGGCAAAAAAACTACACTTCGAATAAAGGCCACGTTTGCCACAGGTTTCATCCTGCTTGTATTGTTGAGTTTTCAAAGCGATAAGTGGTACCATAAAAAGATGCATGGTCACTTTGTTA
>JBGSNV010000091.1:0-23788 GCA_041739485.1 Chitinophagaceae bacterium | reverse complement strand
GCTGTTGGTTTTAAAGATATTAAAACCGGGGATACCCTTTGTGATGAAAATCATCCAATTACCCTGGAAAATATGTTTATTCCAGAACCGGTTATTGCCATTGCCGTAGAGCCTAAAACTCAGGTGGATGTTGATAAAATGGGTATGGCTATCAGCAAACTGGTAGAAGAAGATCCTACACTCCGTGTAAATACAGATGAAGATACCGGACAAACCATCCTTCGTGGAATGGGTGAATTGCACCTGGAAATCATCATTGACCGGATGCGTCGTGAATTTAAAGTTGAAGTTAACCAGGGTGCACCCATGGTTGCTTATAAAGAAGCCTTCACCCAAACGGTTACGCACCGCGAAGTGCTGAAAAAGCAAACAGGTGGTCGTGGTAAATTTGCTGATATCCAATTTGATATCGGACCAGTTGACGAAGAATGGCAAAAAGAAAACCCTGACAAGTCTTTCCAGTTTGTGAACGATTTGTTTGGTGGAAGTATTCCGCGTGAATTTGTTCCGGCTATTTCTAAAGGGTTCGAAACCTCTATGGGCACCGGTGTTTTGGCAGCTTATCCTATTGTAAACATGAAAATTCGTGTTTTTGATGGTAGTTTCCATGCGGTTGACTCCGATTCTATGTCATTCGAACTTTGCGCAAAAGGTGGATACCGTGAAGCCGGCCGTAAGGCCAAGCCTGTATTACTTGAGCCAATTATGAAGATTGAAGTGATTACTCCTGACCAATACATGGGTGATGTTACCGGTGACCTGAACCGTCGTCGGGGTATGCTCGAAGGGATGGATAGCCGCAACAATGCTCAGGTAATCAAAGCGAAAGTTCCTTTGAGTGAAATGTTTGGATATGTAACCCAGTTACGTTCTTTGAGTTCCGGTCGTGCTACAAGCACCATGGAATTCAGCCATTATGCTCCTGCTCCGAACAACGTAGCAGAAGAGGTAATCGCCAAGAATAAAGGCAAGATCAAAGTGGAAGATTAATAATTTTCTGAAATCTCTCCAAGGAGATTGGAATATAAAAAACCCCGGTGCAAATTGTACCGGGGTTTTTGTTTCACCCTAAAGGATTGATAACTATTTCACAGGAATCTGCCCGCCATTCAGGTGATCTACCATGAAGTTGGTGAGCTTTTCTTCGGAGTTGTTCATGGAATAAATCGTACCACCAACAAGCCCAAAAAGCATATAGCTATTTGCATTGTTCGCTTTCGCGACCATTAAATTATAGGGAGCCATGTAATAAAGGCTTCCATCCCTGAATTTGGCCATGGCATAACCTTCCGGTACTAATATCCAAAGTTTATTATCAAAACTTACAGCATATCCTGTTTTGCTGGTAAGCCTTATAACTTTTGAATTACCATTATCGTCTGTGCGGGTTGCCCTTATTCTTCCGGTTTGATCATCGTATTCAAAATTTATCGACGTATCACTTGGTTGCCGCTGAGCAAGATCCTGATAACTTTGATATAGGCCTTTGGGCAATTCAGGATTATTATACAGGGGTATTTTCTGTTTTTCAATACGATCTATATTTAAGATATCCGCCGCTGAATAATAGTTCTCCGCTACAGGCTTTTGACGAAGCGAATAATCCACCCAATGGTATATGGTGCGTTGACCAGATTTCAATAAATTATTGGTAACGTCAAGTCCTGATACGATTACAAGCGTATCTATTTTAGATAAGGGTAAATACCCATTATCGGTTTGCTCATAGGCCTCTGCACGTATCCTAAAAAATCCCTCCTCTTTAAATGTACGGGTGAATTCTGAAAAACTTAATTGCCGGATATGGATGATTAGTCTTTTTTTTCCACCTGCATTGGATAGTAGGGGATTAAGAAAATCTTGCAGAGCCTCTTCCAATGATGGGTCAATCATGACGGCAGCTAAGGTATTATTGACCCCTTTTTGCACCAGGCCAATATTGCGTTTATTTTCCCGGCCATCGATTACAGAAACTTTTTGAAACGAATGTTCGGCAAAAGGCTTTTCGCTGTCCTTAAACTTGAAGGTTTTTACCTGAGCCATCAAACCGATGGTAACGCAGGTGAATAAAATGGTTAGTTGTATCCATTTGAAGTTCATGATTTTAATTTTAAAACTACAAAAAAAAATAAATCCGGTTTTGAAATTTCGGGCTTATTTTAAAGAATATGCTCAAATGTATATTTTTAGTTTTAATCACCTGCGGTGGTAAATTAGATATGCTATCCCACCCGCTAAAGCAAGTGGGAATTGATTTTATTATCCAACCGCTAAAGCAAGTGGGAATTGAATTTATTTTTATGAAGGGATATTTTAGATGAATCTTCCGGCTAAAGCCGGCTATAGCATAGAGCATTATTTGGAAAACAGCGATTCGATTTTTAAATTAATTAATCTTCGGAAAACATATCATTCTATTGGAGCTTTAGCCCCTTCCCGAAAAGTAAATCCAATAATGCTATTGGCTTTAGCCAAAACATTTGAATGAGTATGATTCAATCGGATGAGGCTTTAGCCCTTCCCCAAAGTAAATCCAATGACCCAATAGCTTTAGCCGAACCCGGGAAATCAGAATCATTCATTAGGAATAGGGCTTAAGCCCTATTCCTAAATACACCCATTTTTGGGCAAGGATCAAAAATATTTTCATAAGCACTTGCACCAAAAAAAATAAATAGGTAATTTTAGTTTCGACCTAATCATTCAAAAACCATTGAATGCCTTTTGTAAAAGTTTATATCCATTTCGTTTGGAGTACCAAAAATCGGGTCCCGTACCTTGATACCAAAGAACTAAGAGCCAAGGTCTGGAATCACATCAAAGAAAATGCGAAAAAGAAAGGGATTTTCATTGATTTCGTCAATGGCTATTCAGATCATTGTCACTGTTTGGTTTCATTAGGAGCAGATCAATCTATGCAAAAAGTGATGCAATTGATAAAAGGCGAATCATCTTTCTGGATTAACAAAAATGGACTTACAAAGGAAAAATTTGAATGGCAGGATGAATATTACGCTGTATCTGTATCCGAGTCTGTATTGCCCAAAGTCAGAGCTTACATCAAAAATCAGGAGGAGCATCATAAAAAGAAAACCTCTCAGGCAGAGTTTAATGAGTTTATTCTAAAACATGGATTTCAAAAATTTTCTGAGTAAGGTTGGTCTATTTGGCTAAAGCCAATCACTACTACTATTTATACCCCACCTGCTAAAGCAGGTGGGGATTGAAAATACATTTATAGCGGTATTTGTAAAACAGATCTTCCGGCTAAAGCCGGCTAATATTTAGACAGACTAATATTTTTACAATACTTTGGTGGGGGCTTTAGTCGAACCCGAAAAATAAAATGTATTCAATTTGAGTGGGGCTTTAGCCCCATCAACAAATCAAATCCAAAGACCTGTTACCTTTAGCTGAATTTAAGGATCCAAGAAGTATTCAATTGGAATGGGCTAAAGCCCATTCCAAAAAGCAAATACAATGATCTGTTGGCTTTAGCCGAACCTTGTAAATAAAATACATTCAATTTGAGTGGGGCTTTAGCCTCTCCCCAAAGAAATGAGACACATTTAATAGGCAGGAACATTAGCTCTGCCAAAAAGTAAATCCAATGACCCAATGGATTTGGCCAAACCCGAGAATTCAGGATCATTAGGGGCTTCAGCCCCTTCCCAAAGTAAATCCAATGATTCTATAATTATACCCAAGCCCAAGAAATGAGACACATTTAATAGGAAGGGGCACTAGCTCTGCCAAAAAGTAAATCCAATGACCCAATGGATTTGGCCAAACCCGAGAATTCAGGATCATTAGGGGCTTCAGCCCCTCCCCAAAGTAAATCCAATGATTATATAATTATACCCAAACCAAAGAAATGAGACACATTTAATAGGAAGGGGCTTTAGCCCATTCCTCCACCCGTATCACCACCAATTTCGAAACCGGGGTATTGCTTTTTTCGGCTACCCTACCAATCGGCACCAACACATTGGTTTCGGGGAAATAAGTAGCCGTACACCCCTGCGGAATAGCATACGGAACCACCAAAAACCGGTTGGCTCTCCGTTCCCTGCCATCGCTGTTGTTGATGAGATTTACAATATCGCCTGATTGCAAACCTCTTGTCTGCATATCGCCTTGATTCATCAAAATCACCCGCCGTTCATTTTTGATACCCCGGTACCGGTCGTCGAGTCCGTAAATAGTGGTATTAAACTGATCGTGGCTCCGGATCGTCATCATCATCAATTCCCCTTCCTGTAAAACCGGTGGCTCAAATACCCGGACATTGAATTGCGCTTTTCCACTTGGGGTTCCAAACCGGCCATCGCGGTTGTCATTGGGTAAATAAAATCCTCCCGGCAACCGCACCCGCGCATTGTAATTTTCAAAACCGGGGATCGTTTTTTCAATCGCAAGCCGGATATGATCGTAGTGTTCGAGATAATAATGCCAGGCCACTTTGCTTGCCGGTCCGATTGTCGCTTTGGCCAACGCACAAATAATAGCAGGCTCACTTTTCAACTTATCCGAAACCGGCTTAAGTATCCCTTTCGACATTTGCACCACACCCATCGAGTTTTCGCAGGATACAAACTGCTCTTCCCCATTCAAAACATCGCGGTCGCTGCGACCCAAACAAGGTAAAATCAGGGCTTCCTGACCGGTTACCAAATGACTCCGGTTCAATTTGGTGCTTACCTGTACGGTGAGCCGGCATTTGCGTATAGCTTCAGCCGTAAACTGCGTATCCGGAGTCGCCGACAAAAAATTACCCCCCATTGCTACAAAAACTGTGGCTTTTCCGGCATGCATGGCCTGTATGCTGTCCACCACATCGTAGCCATGTTCCTGTGGAGGAATAAACCTAAAGTTTTCCTGAATGGAATCGAGCAATTCTTGAGAGGGTTTTTCAAAGATTCCCATAGTACGATCTCCCTGCACATTGCTATGCCCACGTACCGGGCAGGTGCCTGCCCCCGGTTTGCCAATGCTGCCCTTCAACAGCAAAAGATTCACAACCTCCTTGATGGTATCAACCGCATTTACATGTTGGGTCAAACCCATCGCCCAGCAAATAATGATTTTGTTTTTATTTTTGATCAGGTCAACCGCCTGTTCGAGATCGTTCCGGTCAATACCGGTATCTCTCAATAAATCCGTTACCTCTGATTGCCGGAGATGAATTGCCCATTCTGCAAATCCTTCGGTTTGTTGTTCAATAAAAGAATTGTCTAACACTGTACCCGGTGCCTTGTCCTCTTCCTCCAGCAATCTTTTGGAAATCGCCTGCAACAGGGGACCATCCGCATTTAT
Organism: Chitinophagaceae bacterium; assembly: GCA_041739485.1. Classification (GTDB taxonomy): domain Bacteria; phylum Bacteroidota; class Bacteroidia; order Chitinophagales; family Chitinophagaceae; genus Phnomibacter. The sequence continues at coordinate 18,472 of JBGSNV010000091.1, read as the reverse complement.
TTTAATAGGTAAAAACAGATCGGATAAAGCCGAATCTATCCCCAATAGGCCTTTCAGGGTTTGTGGATTGTCGAAGCCCATTAACCCGGTTTCGGGTAAGGGATTGATGGCAATGATCCGGGCACCGTTGGCTTTTGCTTTTTGCAGCGCGGTCAGCATACGCGGATGATTGGTACCCGGATTCTGACCAAGGATCATGATGACTTCGGCTTCGTAAAAATCGTTCAGTGTTACAGAACCTTTCCCGATTCCCAGCGATTCCCCAAGAGCCACTCCACTGCTTTCATGGCACATATTGCTGCAATCGGGCAGGTTGTTGGTGCCATATTCCTTTACAAACAACTGATATAAAAAAGCGGCTTCATTGCTTGTACGCCCCGATGTATAAAAGATCGCTTCATTCGGGGAACCGAGTGATTGCAGGGTTTGCCCGATCTTTTCAAAGGCTTTTTCCCAAGAGATCGGCTGATAGTGGCTTGCTCCGGATGGGAGATACAAGGGTTCCGCAATCCTGCCCTTCCGGCCGATTTCAAAATCATTCAATGCAGCCAATTCCTGTACCGAATGCTGCGCAAAAAAGGCAGCACCAATCGCTTTGGAAGTGGCTTCTTCGGCAATGGATTTGGCCCCGTTTTCGCAATATTCAGCAATGCCACTGCGCTCATCATCCGGGTCGGGCCAGGCGCAACTTGGGCAATCAAACCCACCTTTTTGGTTGAGGCTGTTGAGGGCTTTTAATCCTCGGAATACACCTGCTGCCCCGAAAACCTGTTTCATACTTGCCACCACCGCGGGAATGCCAGCCGCCACTTTTTTAGGTTCATCGAGTTGCATTCCGGTAAATTCCCCCGGATTTTCTGCAGCCGGTTCTACCCTATTCTCTGTTTGCTCCCCTTTATTTTCCATCCTGTTTTCCTCCTTTAAAAGTCTTCGCTTATCCGCTCTTTACCCGAATAAACATTCATCGTATGATTTCTTAAAAAGCCTATCAGCATCATATGGTTTTCTATAGCAAGCTCCACGGCAAGACTGCTTGGGGCACCAATTGCTGCCACCGCGCCGATGCCTGCCATCGCTGCTTTCTGTACCAATTCAAACCCGGCTCTTCCACTTAACACACATACATATTGTGAAAGAGGCAAGCGACCGTCGAAAAGCGCAGCCCCAATCACCTTATCCACCGCGTTGTGCCTACCAATATCCTCCCGCACATACAGGAGATTACCGGCCATATCAAACAGGCCTGCCGCATGAATACCCCCGGTTTGCTTGAATAGTTCCTGCTCCCTGCGCAGGACTTCGGGTAGGGAAGCAAGTAATTTTGCACCAAGCGTCCAATCGTTTTTTATTAAATAAAACGGGGAGAGTACCCGTAGATTTTCAATGCTTGCCTTGCCGCAAATACCACAACTTGAACTTGCATAAAAATTCCGGGCAGCCTGTCCAAGCTCCGGAACGACCCCTTCTTTTAATACCACCCGGATCCGGTTTCCATCTCCGGCAGGATGCAGGCATTCCCCGATTGCTTCCCCGTTTGGGATAACCCCTTCGGTAAATAAAAAACCGGCTGCAAGCTCCGCATCGTTGCCCGGGGTGCGCATGGTAATGGCAATATTTTTTACAAGTCTGCCAGTGGAAGAACTATATTCCACCTGTATTTCAAGTGGCTCTTCCATCGCCACTACATCCTTTGCAACCGCAAAAATGCCATCCTGTAACTTGGATACTTCTACATTAATAATCGGAGCCATTTCCATGAGTTAAAAATAAGCATTTACCCCGGGACCTTTATCCTTGAATGTGCTTTAGGGCCTTTACATAATCCTCACGGGTATCTATACTTTGCAACACCTGAGGATTCGGAGCGATACATTGGATAGCATTCGAAGCCCGAAGAAATTGCTGCAAACCATATGATCCAGCTTTCCATTGTTCTTTAATCTTTTCGAAGGCTTGGGCAGGATACCAGGCAAGCAGCGGCTCATAATATACCGTCTCAGGTTGAAAAAAAGCAGTCGGCCGCCCTGATTGACTGCATGATGCAAGTGCCTGCAAGGCAGTCTTGTCCAAAAAAGGATAATCGCAGCCGATGACCAACATATGCCTTCCCGGAAATTTTTCAAAAGCGGTCAGTAATCCCGCCATCGGGCCGATCTGCCCCCATGCTGCATCATCGGTAATTAAAGGAAGTCCGGGTTTTAATCCGATCGCATGCTCCAGTCTACCCGATAAATATAAATTCTCACAAAATGAAGATAACAATTCCCAGAGATGGTCCCTTTGCGGTTGTCCATGATAGTTTAGCAGGCTTTTATCCTGCCCCATCCGGCTGCTTTTTCCACCGATAAAAATCAATCCGGTCGTGGCCTCGGGAAATAAATGATTGTGTGGATTCTGCATGGCTCAGCATTTGTTTATTGGGATGAATTGCCTTTAAGACGCAATTCATCACCACGGGTAAAGCTAAACATTTATCCCCCTTTTTGTCAGGGACAGCCTTGATCACTTTACACAGAATGGTTCCAACGGTGTTTTCCCCTATTTTTAGCCAATGAAAATTATTTCGAGCTATCTGCTATTATTGCTGCCATTTTATGCCTGTACCCAAATGCAGGCCACTTCTAATGAAATGAGTGGATGGGAAAAACAAGCGCAAAGGGTCAACATTGTCCGGGACAATTGGGGCATCCCGCATGTGTATGGGAAAACCGATGCCGATGCGGTATTCGGACTGCTTTACGCCCAATGCGAAGATGATTTTCCCCGGGTGGAAGCCAATTATATAGAAAAACTGGGCCGGCAGGCTGAAGTACAGGGATCCGGAAAAGTATATGAAGACCTGCTGCACCGGCTTGTACTCGATCAGACCGAAGCCAGAAAAGATTATGAAAAAGCCGTTCCCTGGCTCAAAAAGCTTTGTAATGCCTTTGCCGATGGCATCAATTACTATCTCGCCAAACACCCGGAGATAAAGCCTGCGCTGCTTACCCATTTTGAGCCATGGTGGCCTATGTTGTGGACGGACGGAAGCATTGGTGCTATCAGTACCGGAGGCGCATCGCAGCGCGAACTACAAAGTTTTTATAGTGGCCAAACCGTAGCTGCCGCCCCTCCCAAACTCGACGATGATCCGCAAAACGGCTCCAACGGATTTGCTTTTTCTCCCCAATTAACAGCATCGGGTAAAGCCATCCTCTATATCAACCCGCATGTAACCTATTATTTCCGGCCCGAAGTACATATAGTAAGTGAGGAAGGGTTGAATGCCTACGGTGCGGTTACCTGGGGGCAATTTTTTATCTATCAGGGTTTCAACGAAAACTGTGGGTGGATGCACACAAGCAGCAAGGCAGATGTGGCCGATCTGTATCAGGAAAAAATCAAAAAGGTACAGGGTAAATATGTATATGAATATGACGGCAAGGAGCGGCCCGTTACCGAAAAAGAAGTGGGCATCCGTGTTGGCGAAAAGGGAAAGATGACCCAAAAGAAATTCCGCACCTACAGCACGCACCACGGGCCGGTGGTAGCCGAGCGTAACAATAACTGGCTGACCCTGAAGCATCACAACCGCGACATCAAAGGGCTGGAACAAAGCTGGCTGCGAACCAAGGCCAAAAGTTTTTCGGATTACAAGCAGGTAATGTATATGAAAGAAAATACGAGCAACAACACAGTCTATGCCGACAAAGAGGGCAATATTGCTTACTGGCATGGTAATTTCATGCCCGTGCGTAATCCTGCCATAGACTGGAGCGCACCTGTCGATGGCAGCACCAAATCCACTGAATGGAGTGGTGTTCATATGGTCGATCAGTTGGTGACGATTTACAACCCGGCCACCGGATGGTTGCAAAACTGCAACAGCAGTGCTGCAACCGCTGCAGGAAAAAGCAGTCTTCCCCTCAGTAAGTATCCTGCCTACATGGCACCCGATGAAGAAAACTTCCGGGGTATCAACGCGGTTCGTCAATGTGAGGCCGTAGATAAATCAAGTCTTACGATTGATAAAACCATCGAACTCGGGTATACCCGCAAACTACCTGCTATGGAAGCGGTTGTACCGGCTTTGATCCGCGGTGTTCAAAAAGGTTTGGCACAGCATCCGGATTGGCAACCCTTACTCGATAGCCTCAAAATATGGGACTATCAAAGTGATGCAACAAGCGTGGCTACTGCTTTTTCTATCGAAGCCGGCGAACGCATGTTCCCATTCATCAACAAAACCCCTTCAGCAATGCCGGGAGATGCCGGTTTTGTTGGAAAGCTGACCACTTATTGCCAAACGGCACCCGACGAAGAACTCGCATCTATCGTGCAGGCTACTGTTGAGAATCTGACCCAAAGGTTTGGAAGCTGGCGAATCACATGGGGAGCATTGAACCGCTATCAACGACTAACCGGTAACCTCCGGGAAATTTATGATGACAACAAACCCAGCATTCCCTCGCGGTTTGCAGCGGCTACCTGGGGTTCTTTGCCAAGTTTTGTTAGCCGTACCATGAGCGGTACGCAAAAAAGATACGGGTATAGTGGCAATAGTTTTATCTGTGCCGTTGAGTTTGGGGATAAAGTAAAAGCAAAATCTCTGCTAGCCGGAGGCAACAGCAACGACCCTGCCAATCCGGCTTTTAACAATCAGGCGGCCATGTACGCCAATGGTGTTTTCAAAGATGTATTATATTACAAAGAAGATGTGCTTCAAAATGCCGTAAGGCAATATCAACCGGGGAAATAACACCTCCCGGTTTACTAAAAAGCCTGCTGTCTTTCTTGAAGATGGCAGGCTTTTTAGCAGGTTGTACTCACACCCGAAAGCATAACAAAGATTTGCAGGGTTTAAATACCGGTTGGTTGGCAAAGCTTTCTTTACTTTGCACCCTTATAAATGCGTGCAATATTCATCAAAGACTTCAGGCTGTTCTTCAGCGGACTAACCGGCTTTCTCAGTATCGGGCTTTTCCTGCTCCTGATGGGGCTGTTTCTGTTTATTTTCCCTGAAACAAGTATTTTCGATTACGGATATGCCACTCTCGATAAATTTTTTGAGCTGGCACCCTGGGTGTTACTGTTGCTGGTACCTGCTGTAACAATGCGCAGTTTCAGCGACGAGTTCCGTACCGGCACCTGGGAAATCCTGCGTACAAGACCGCTAAAACTCTGGCAGATTGTTGGTGGTAAATACCTCGCGGCCCTGGGTGTTGCATTCTTTACCCTGCTTCCCACACTTTTGTATGTTTTTACCATCAAAGCACTCAGCATCAATGGCAGCGTAGATACCGGTGCTATAGCAGGTGCCTATATTGGTTTACTTCTGTTAACAGCAGTATTTGTAGCGATTGGCATCTTTTGTTCGGCGCTCACCACCAACCCGGTGGTTGGTTTTTTGCTGGCTGCCTTTGTTTGTTTTGTGCTGTACACCGGTTTTCAATCCGTCAGCAGTATTGCATTGTTTAGCGGCGGCGGCGATTATTGGATTCAAATGATAGGTATTCAATCGAACTATCAAAACATCAGCCGGGGCGTTATAGAGCTTCGGGTACTCATTTATTTTGTGGGCCTGAGTCTTGTTTTTTTAACCGCAACCAAACAACTGTTGCATAAAAAACAAGCTGCATGAAGCAATTAGCCTGGCTGGGAGTGCTCCTGCTCACCGGCATTTTATACATTGTCGCTTCCCGGGCCAACTGGCGGATTGACCTTACCGCAGACCAACGGTATACCGTTAGCGAGCCGGTAAAGAAATTATTGGAAAAACTCGAAGAGCCGGTTCAGATCACCGTTCTGCTAAAAGGGGAAAACATGCCTGCAGGATTTAAAAAACTGGAGACCGCTACCACCAACCTCCTCAACAGCTACCGCGACTACAGCGATGGTAAACTGAGTTACCGTTTTTTGAATGAAGAAGAATTTCTGGCGGATAGTTTTTTCACCCCGCTTCCCGATTCCATAAAAATTCAATGGCTGCAAAGCAATGCCGTTAAGCAAAATGAAGTGACCAAATCGGGCAGCAAAGCAAGTTTTGTTTATCCACTCGCCCTGGTAAAATCCGGAGACTATTTTGCACAGGTAAATTTGTTACAGGGTCAGGGTAACACCGGCTTTATGAATCCGGATGCGCAAACCCTGCAGCAGGAAATGATCAATAAGGCGGAAGCGCAAATGGAATATCAGTTTGCGGCGGCTATTCAGGATCTTACCCGCAACCGCCTACCAAGAGTGGCCTATGTGGTTGGTCAGGGCGAACCTACCGGACCGGAAACCTACGATCTGAGTCAAACCCTTCAATCGAAATATGAATTCTATTTGCTCAATCTGGAAGAGCAACCTTCGATTTCAGACAGCCTCGATGCCGTGATCATAGTAAAACCTACAGGCTTTTTTTCCGATGAAACCAAGCTAAAACTTGATCAATACCTGATGCGGGGCGGACACCTGCTTTTCCTGATAGATGCGTTGAATGCTGATATGGACAGCCTGATGCAGTCCGGTACCGAATTTACAGCCTATGCCCGCGAAACCAACCTCGACGACCTGTTGTTTCGATACGGAGCCCGCATCAACAACAACCTCGTTCAGGACCGGCAAAGCGATATCCTCCCCCAAAATGTTGGGAGCATTGGAGGGCAACCACAAATCGAAATGCTTCCCTGGCCGTATTTTCCCCTATTGTACAGCAGCAGCAACCACCCAATCAGTAAAAACCTCGATGCGGTGGTGATGCAGTTTCCCAATAGTGTAGATACCGTAAAAGCGGAAGGAGTACGTAAAGAAATATTATTGACGAGCAGCAACACCGCCCGGTTAGTTGGGACCCCGGTGATTGTAACTGTAGAAATTTTGAAGCAACTCGACAATGCCTCGGCTTTTAAAGATGAGATGGTACCAATTGCAGTGCTGCTCGAAGGCAATTTCAAAAGTTTGTATGCCAACAGGATGGCAGGTGATCTTGCTGAAGCACAACAGTTAAGTGGTCAGCCTTTTCAACCAGCTTCTGTAAAACCGGGTAAAGTAATGGTGACCGGCGATGGTGATTGGGTATTGAACCGGATGGGACGAAACGGTCCGCTTGCTATGGGAACGAACCCATATACACAATATCAGTTTGCCAACCGCGATTTCCTGCTGAACACTATCGATTACATGACCGACGAAAGTGGCATCATGGAAGCAAGGAGCCGTGATTTTGTATTGCGCTTACTCGATGCAAAAAAACTGGAAAAAGAAGCAGCACTCTGGAGATGGATCAATATCGGGGGTCCTCTGTTCGTCATGCTGATCACTGCATTGATCGTATTTATCTGGCGGAAAAAGCGTTTTGCGACACTATGACTATCTTTAAGCATATTTTAAAGTGCCTTACGCACTGTTTTTATATTTGAAATAATGACATCTACTGACATAGCATACCTCACCTTTGGTGGGGTCATTTTATTGGCACTTATTTTTGACCTTGGACTGATGAGTAAAAAAAATACCGTCATCAGTATCAAAACCGCTGCGCGTCAAACCCTGTTTTGGGTAGGGCTCTCTTTTATCTTTGCCGCGTTTTTATGGTGGGAAGAAAGTAGTCAGGTATCGTTGAAATATGTTACGGCCTATCTGATGGAATGGAGCCTCAGCATCGATAATATATTCGTTTTTATCCTTATTTTTTCTTTTTTTAAGGTGAATGAAACCGATGCCGGCCGGGCTTTACTTATCGGCATCTTACTGGCTATTGTTTTCCGGGTTGCCTTTATAGCGGTAGGTATTAGCTTGATAGACCGGTTCCATTGGTTGCTGTACATATTCGGAGCCTTTCTGGTGTATACCGGTATTTCTTTGTTTACCAAAAAAGAGGAGGGGGATGATTTCAATCCATCGGAATCGAGGATTTACCGGATTTTCACAGGGATGTTCCGGGTAACAGATATGGAACCCAAAGGCCGTTATTATATCAAACATCAAGGTAAATTTTTCTTTACCAAACTGGCCGTTGTTGTGGTGATGCTCGCAGCAACGGATATCGTATTTGCGCTGGATAGCATTCCTACCGTGGTATCGCTGGTTCGCGATGATCCGAAAATCCCCTTCAGTCCTGCCGATATATTGGTCATTTATTCATCCAATATTTTTGCCGTATTGGGTTTACGGTCGCTTTTCTTTTTACTGAAAGGAGCCGTGGATAAGTTCTCTTATCTGCAGCAAGGGATAGCCGTTGTATTGATCTTTATTGGTATCAAAATGTTGATTGAATATTTCCATATTAAGATTCCGATTTCATATTCACTTGGTTTTATCGTGCTTTGTCTCGGTTCAGCTATTGGTTATTCCTTGTATAGGGCTTCGCACCAACCGATCCGGCAGATTTCCCCCGACAAGGATAGCGATTCAGATATGGAAAATTAAGGTGTATGCCGATGTTATTGCGTGAAATAGTACAGCTACTGAAGTTGCCCCATAGTGAGGAAGAAAAGGAGGTACAAATTGACTGGCTTGGAACCGATACCCGGCAACTCAATACACCTGCTACAACGCTTTTTGTGGCGCTCAAAACAAGCAAACGTGATGGACATCAATACCTGCAACAGGCCTATGATCTTGGGGTACGATGTTTTTTAGTAGAGCAAAGCAGTCTTGTTCCACTGTTTCCGCATACACGCTATTTGCAGGTGGATGACCCGCTTGCTGCGATGCAGTTAATCGTTGCTACCCATCGGGCCAAATTCCATATTCCGGTAATCGGTATTACCGGTAGTAATGGAAAAACGATCGTAAAGGAATGGCTATATCAGATCTTACAGCCGGACTTTGATTGTTGCCGCAATCCAAGGAGTTACAATTCACAGATCGGGGTGCCGCTGAGTGTTTGGGCGCTGCAACCGCATCATCAGTTGGCGTTGTTTGAAGCGGGTATTTCCACCACCGGAGAAATGCAAAACCTGCAAAAAGTGATCCAACCCACTTTGGGTATTTTTACCAATCTCGGTGCTGCTCATGATGAAGGTTTTGAATCCCGTGAAGCCAAGCTACATGAAAAATGGAAACTATTTAGCGAAGCGAAAGCCGTTATTTGCCATACCAACGACCCACTTATTGACGCGAAAGCCGCTGATTTTACCGGAAAGGTGATTGATTGGGGAAAGCAGCCGGGAAGCTGGCTTCAGGTAATTGCTCAAAAAACGGAAGCCACCGAAACACAATTTGAATGCCAACAAGATGGAAAACAGTTTCCCTTTCGTTTACCTTTCATCGATGAGGCTTCGCTTGAAAATGGGATGCATTGTTTGGTAGCCGGTTTATATCTCGGGCTTTCAGTTGAAACACTGCAATCCCGAATGGGTCAATTACAGCCATTGCAAATGAGGCTTGAATGGAAAAAAGGGATTTTGCAGAGTTTATTATTGAATGATAGCTACAGTTATGATATCCATTCGCTCGAAATTGCTTTGAACCACCTGCAACAGCAGGCAGGTCATAATAAACCGGTAGCGATTCTTAGCGATCTGCCCGGACAGGCCTCCGCCGAAACCTATCAACGAATAGCTGTTTTGCTTGCCAAAAAAGGCATCCGGCTACTGATAGGTGTGGGAAATAGCATGAAACAACACGAAGCCTTTTTTCAGGAATTGAAAATGGATACTCTTTGGTTTACCGATACAGGCTCTTTGCTCGAAAAACTTGACCGGCATTTGCTGGAGAAAGCGGTCGTGCTTGTGAAGGGCGCACGGATATTTACTTTTGAAAAAATAGTGGCTTCCCTGCAACAACAGCAACATGAAACCCTGCTCGAAATAAATTTATCCAACCTGACACATAACCTCAATATCTACCGGCAAAGCCTGCCCAAAGGTGTAAGAATAATGGTTATGCTTAAGGCTTTCGGATATGGAAGTACCGATGCTGAACTTGGCCGGCGGCTGCAACACGAAGGGGTTGATTACCTTGCAGTGGCCTATACCGATGAAGGAATAGCCTTACGGCAAGGTGGGGTCCGCTTACCCATTATGGTCATGAATCCCGAACCCGGAGCCTTTGCTTCCTTAGTGGCCTTTGATCTGGAACCGGAATTATATGCAGCGGGTATTCTCGAGGCCTTTCTAAGGCATCTTTCAGTAACCGGAAAAACGCAATATCCCATTCATATCAAACTCGATACGGGAATGCATCGCCTTGGCTTTGGGCAGGAAGATCTTCCAGCATTGCTTGAGCTATTGAAAGAACAGCCGCTTATCCGCGTTAAAACAGCTTTTACCCATTTGGTAGCTTCAGAGAACCCGCTTCACGATGATTTTACCAATCAACAAGCAGCCTTATTCCGCGAGGCCTGTACGCAGATAGAACAGGTACTCGGATACCCTTTTATCCGGCATGCCGCCAATACAGCCGGTATCACCCGGCATCCCGATTTGCATTTCGATATGGTACGACTTGGGATCGGGCTTTTTGGTATTTCCGGGGCTTTTCAATCAATACCCTTACTCCCGGCAAGCCGGCTGCTAACCACCGTTTCACAGGTAAAAAAGGTTGCTGCCCGAGAATCAGTTGGGTATGGCAGACAGGCTATCCTTGAACGCGACAGTAAGATAGCCACCGTACGCATCGGTTATGCAGACGGTTATCGCAGGCAACTCAGCAACGGCGTTGGACATATGTACCTGCGCAACCAAAGGGTGCCTGTGGTGGGCAATGTGTGTATGGATATGACGATGCTCGATGTAACCGATTTACCCGATGTACTGCCGGGCGATCCGGTGGAAGTTTTTGGAACCCAAATTACCGTAAAAGAGCTTGCAGAGTTATGCGGTACCATTCCTTATGAGATCCTGACCGGCATCAGTCAGCGGGTGAAGCGCATCCTTGTAGAGGAATAATCAGCATTGCAAAGACTCAAAATGGAATTGGTGTAATCGCATATCCTCCCCGCTGATCTTTACTTCAAAGGTACGCACGCTTTTTTTCATCCATATTTTATTGGCAAGAACAAGCTGTTTTTCCTGATTGAGGATCCAACCTTCCGGAGGCCATTCCGCAATTTTTTTCTTATCCAATGTAACGGAGAACCATCTTGTTGAACGATCTGTTTCTGATGCGTTTTCAGAAAGCTCTGTGCATTCACCTGATTGTAAAGGAATGAACCCGACAATAGCAAACCTGCAAAAAGAGCAATAAACAAACGACACAATCGCATATGCTTTCTTTTAGAAAAAAGGCAAAGTAAATCTTACTCTAAAATAAATGAAGGCCACTTTACCTGGTAAAAAAAACCTTCGCAAATCGAATGAAAAGGACTGCTGTTGCGAAAGATAAAAACTGCCATTTTAACAGGTTTTAAACAAACGGAAGACATAAAGTCCGAATCGTTGCTTTGGTCTGCTATTTCGTAGAAAGCATTGGTATTATATTTTTTCATTTAAATTCACAAGAACATGAACTACAATCAGTCATGTGCCGCAAAAGGCAACGCTTACGGAAATGCCGGAAGACCGGGATTTATCCGCTCCATGCAACGGGCATCGGTAAATGTTTACAAAACAGAGAACAGCTTTGTGTTGCTGGTTTTTGCACCGGGCCGCATCAAAGAACATTTCCGGTTGGATGTTACGGGAAATGAGTTAACGGTTTCTTACACGCCCCCCGAAGGTTTTCCCCGTCCTGAATGGATTCAGCGGGAGTATAGCCGGGGCGGGTTCAAAAGAACCTTTGCCATGGACGAAAACATCAACACCTCCCAAATTACGGCGAAATATGCCGATGGGGTGCTGGAGATAACACTTCCATTGCTGGCTGAAAAAGAAAGCCCCAAAACAGCGATTACCATTCAGTAAGCAGTTTGTTGAAAAAAGGCAAAGAGCGGGTGATTGCACCCGCTCTTATTTTTTTAAAATTCGAAAGGGGGCAGGATAGCCCCCAAATAGGAGAATGTTTTCGGTGAAATAGAATACCTAAATGCAAAAGATGCTGTCTAAAAAGGACGCCCTCACGTTAAATATGGACGAATGGCTTACCAAAAGCAGTATTTCCCGGGTTCCTGTATGGGTATTTCCACCTTTAAACATGCCATTCCCTTACCTTTGCGGCTCTAAAATTTAAAGATTTTCCATGGGTTTTGATCGGAATACTATAATCGGCTTCGTGCTTCTCGGACTTTTGTTGATGGGTTATTTTTGGTACACCTCCTCCAACCAAAAGGAATATGCCGCCCTGAAGCAGCGCGAACAGGACAGTTTGAATGCGCTGAAACCAAAAGTAGACTCAGCCCAATGGCGTTCAGATTCCATTCGTCTGACAAAAGCGATCGATTCTGCCGCCGCCGGTGACCTTGGCGCTGCCGCTTCCGGTGAAGAAACCTTTAGCATCATCGAAAACAACCTGATGATTCTGACCTTTAGCAATAAAGGCGGATGGCTGAAAACCGTTCAATTAAAAGATTATAAAGGCCCGGACAGCAACCTTGTAAAAATGGGTGGCGAAAAGACCAATAATTTCAGCTACAACATCAATACCAGTGCCAACCAAAGCACTGAAACCTCTAAATTATATTTCAATCCTGCTGTAGTGGCTAAGTCTGCTGACGGGACGCAAACAATCAGTTTTCAGGTAGCCACCACCAATGGAAAATCTATCAGCCATGCGTTTGCCATCCGACCAGATGATTACATGATCGATGCAACGATTGATCTGAACGGAGCCGACCAAATGATCGGGCAGCAATTGATGAATCTGCGTTGGACTATTCAGGGGCACAGGCAGCAAATGGATGTAAAATACGAGCGTTCGCAAACCAAACTCGTCTATCGTACCGAAGGAGGATATGACTATAATACCGCCATATCCGGCACCGAAGAAACCATTACGACTCCTACAGACTGGATTGGATTGAAGCAACAATTCTTTAATGCAACCTTGTTATCTACCAATCCATTCTCCAACATCAACGCCACCGTTACCGTACCGGACGACTCTGTACAAACAGAAGTAGCCACCTTAACGATGAATGCGCAACTGCCTATTGGAGCAGGTAACAAAGCCGTTATTCCTATTCGGATGTATACAGGTCCAAATGATTATTACATTCTTAAAAAATACAATAATGACATGCATAATATCGTCGATCTCGGCAGCGGTATTTTTGCATTTGTAAAGTGGATCAACCGGGGTCTGATATTACCGGTATTCGAATTTCTGACCAAAATAATGGGTGGGCAAATGGGTTGGGCGATTTTAATCCTGACCATCCTCATAAGACTTGGTATTGCTCCGCTTACATACACAAGTTATTTGAGTGGTGCAAAAATGAAAGCATTGCGACCTGAAATTGAGGCGATGAAGAAAAGAGTCGGAGATGATCAGCAGGCACAAAGTGTCGAGCAAATGAAACTTTTCCGGGAAGCCGGGGTTAATCCGCTCGGAGGCTGTATTCCTGCCGTCCTTCAGATCCCGATATTCTTTGCCTTGTTCAGTTTTTTCAACAGCAATATCGATTTGCGCGGGGTTCCCTTCCTTTGGGCCAACGACCTGAGCAGCTATGATTCTATCCTGAATTTTGGATTTGAGATCCCTTTCTATGGCAATCACGTCAGCCTCTTTACCATCACGGCCTGTATTACGAGCTTCTTTATCAGCTTGTACAGTATGTCTACTACGCCAGATACCGGCAATCCGGTTTTGAAATACATGCCCTATATTTTCCCCTTCTTCATGTTGTTCATTTTTAACAAAATGCCATCGGCCCTTACCTGGTATTATACAGTGTCCAACCTGATTACGCTAATCCTGCAGTTCGTGATTCAGACCTACATCATTGATCATGATAAGATCCTGTCCAAAATTCAGGCCAACAAAAGCAAGCCTAAGGGCAAGAGCAAATGGCAGGAAAGACTTGAGGCTATGCAGGAGACGCAGAAGAAGGTGGAAGAAATGAAGAAAAAATCGGGTGGCAAAAAATAACCCGCACATGCATGCGAAAGGTCATTACGATAGGTCTGCTCTTGTTTGCCGCAATGAACGGTACTGCGCAGCTTACCAATCAGAAAATTCTTTCAGAAGCCATTCTTGATTATTCCGTTGAGTTACTCCCCCTCGAGGGTACTGATAAAGCTAAAGTTCCTCAACCATTGACAGGTATTTCCCAAAAGGTATGGATCAAAGGCCGGCTGGTACGGGTAGATTTTATAAGCAGCCTTCGCAGGCAAACCCTGTTTTATAATGGGTTTGAAAAAACAGGAATGGTATTAAAGGAATCCGGCAATGAACAATATTTGACGCCGTTAAATGCAGCACAGTGGCTCGAATATTTTGATTCAGAGGTATCTGCAAATCCTACGCTGACTGAGGAAGTCCTCCTGATTAATGGATTCCTCTGTAAAAAAGCGCTGATTCAACGACCCGATAGCAGCACAATGACATTATTTTATACAGAGCAATACCTTCCCTTCACAAAAGGGTATGATCCTGCTTTTTCGCAGATCAATGGTTTACCAGTACAATACAGTTATGTTACGTCAGGCTATCAAGTCACCTTTTCCCTTAAAAATATAGAAACAGTTCCCATTGCGGCTTCTGTATTTGAGGAGCCAAAATCAGGCTATAAATTGCTTGAGTTTAAGACAAGCAACAAAAAGGAAAAAAAACCGGGGAAATAAGAGAATGGATTACTTAGAAGGTAACTTAAACTTCTGAAGCAAAGATTTTTGTTGCAAAGGGTAGATAAAGATGGTATTTCCTCTTTCATAAGTAACGATAGAAGAAGTTGAAACAACTTTTGAGTTACTCGAAACAGCATTCTGTGTAAGGGTTCCTTTGTAAGTTGCACCAATGTTCATTAGAGATCTGGGGGTCATATAGGTTTTCTTCAGCTCAAATCCTTTTACTTTCAGAACAACCCCTTTTTTAGATTTGTCTTCGCCTCCACCTTTTGAAGCACGCAAATGCAAAGAAACAGGCAGAATGAACAGACAAGCCATAAGCATGGCCTTACCGCCTAAACCCATTTTATTTGTCTGCATATTCATTTGAAGCAAAATTAAACATTAATTAAACACAATACCAAAAATATTAACGATTATTAAGCAAAATTGTTGCAAGTGCGTGGATAAGTCTTACTAAGTTATCCGGGGATTTGTTACAATTAGGTAGTAATTTTATAAAACCTCTTTTTCATATGGCAAATTTTTCAAGCAGAAAGGAAAGGGAAGAGATGCAGGAATTGCTCAGAATTTACCAAAATCTGAAGGCTGGCAGATCCACTGCATTTCTTGAAGAAGACGATTTTGACCGGATCATTAATTATTTTGATGATAAACAGGATTTAAAATCGGCTATTGAAGCCGCGGATGTAGGTCTGGAACAATTGCCCTATTCTGCCCATATGATGTTTAAAAAATCTGATTTGCTGATTGCGGGTCGACAATATCAGGAAGCTCTGGATTTGCTGGATACTGCCGCACTTTACAATAGCAACGATTCAACCCTTTATATTTTGAGAACAGATGCTTACCTCGCACTGGATCGTGCCGAAGAAGCTGCCCTGCAACTGGAATCCGCTCTCGAAAGATTTGAGGGCGACGACCGGGTGGAACTTTTATTTGAATTGACCGACGTTTATGATGATTATGAGGATTTTGAAAAAGTGTTTGACTGTCTGGTCCTTATTTTAAAAGAAGATCCATTGAATGAGGAAGCCCTGATAAAAATTTGTTTTTGGGCAGATTTTACGGGACGATCAGAGGAAAGCATCCGGCTGCATCAACAAATTATTGAGGAACATCCCTTTTGTGAGTTGGCCTGGTTTAATCTGGCAACCGCTTTTCAAGGGATTAAGCTATACGAAAAAGCCATTGATGCTTATGAATATGCATTGGTGATTGATGAAAAAATGGATATAGCCTACCGCAATATGGGAGACGCATATATCCGGATTCGTAAATTCAAGGATGCCATTGAATGTCTGCAAAAAGTATTAGAGCTGGCAAGACCCGAAGATGTAATCCACGAGGCGATCGGGCATTGTTACCATAAACTTGAAAATTTTGCACAAGCCCGTTTCCATTATCGAAAAGCAAGTCATTTAAATCCGGACGATAGCCGCATTTACTATAAAATAGCCATTACCTATTGTAAGGAAGATCAGTGGGAGCCTGCCGTGAAACAATTGGAAACTGCCATGAGGATCCATAAATCCCAACCGGAGTTCAACCTGCTGATGGGCGAATGCAAAATGGAGCAAGGCAAACTCAAGGAAGCCATTCAGTATTTTCTGAACGTTATAAGGGTGCGTCCCAAAAACGTCTCAGGCCATGAGGCGCTCATCCGCTGTCTTGTAAAAGCAGAGGAACTGGAAGAGGCACTTGAACAATGCGAGTATGCAAGCGAACAAACCGGAGGAGCCCCCTTATTTACTTATTTCCGCAGTGGTGTGCTGTTTTTACAGGGCCGGAGCAAGGAGGCCACCCTGCAACTTGAAAAGGCATTAAAGGAAAATCCAAGGCTTTTTAAAAAACTCAGCGAATGGGTTCCGGGGCTTTTACAAAGACCTGCAGTTGTGGAATTACTGAGTAAATACCTCCGAAAAAAAAGCCGCGGATGAACCGTCTGTGTATCTTATACGCACTACCCTGCCCCGCATCGGAATAAACCATTTATATTTGCGGCCAATTATGACTACAGGAATCAACTATGTACTCAGCCAAATGCCTGACCGATTGGCCAAACCTCGTATCAACGGTCTTACCATGGTAATGGATAAAGGTCTGAGCATTGAAGAAGCCCGCTTTTTTATGAGCGCCAATCATCCACACGTAGATGTGGTGAAACTTGGATTTGGCACCTCTTATGTAACGCCCAATCTGCGCGAAAAAATTGAAGTGTATCAGAGTTATGACATTCCGGTATATTTCGGCGGAACCCTATTCGAGGCGTTCGTCATCCGCAATCAGTTTGAAGACTATCTTGCGGTTTGTCGCGATTATGGGATTACCTGGATGGAAGTATCTGATGGCAGCATTGAAATACCCCATGCAGAAAAATGTGGCTACATTGAAAAAATGACCAAATACGGTCTCGTGCTCAGCGAAGTGGGTAGCAAAGATGCTGCTCATATCATTCCTCCTTATAAATGGATAGAACTGATGCGGGCAGAGCTTGAATCGGGCAGCACCTATGTGATTGCCGAGGCAAGGGAAGCCGGTACGGTAGGTATTTATCGCGGAAGCGGAGAAGTACGCGAAGGATTGGTACAGGAAATCCTGACACAAATCCCTGGCGAAAAAATTATTTGGGAAGCGCCTCAAAAAGCACAGCAATTATACTTCCTGGAACTTTTAGGTTGTAATGCCAATCTTGGAAATATTGCCCCTAACGAAGTGATTCCACTTGAAGCTATGCGTATTGGTCTTCGGGGTGACACTTTCCATTTGTATCTTGATAAAGAACAAGCCTGATGCAATTATATGGCCTGATCGGATATCCGCTGACCCATTCTTTTTCCAAAAAGTATTTTTCGGAAAAGTTTGAAAAAGAAGGCATATCCGATCATGGTTATGAATTGTTTGAGCTTCCTTCAATCGACACCCTGCCCGGAGCAGTCCTTGAAAAATATCCTACGCTTGGCGGGCTTAATGTGACCATTCCCTACAAAGAAACGGTTATTGCTTTTTTGGATGATACCTCGCATTTGCCCCTTGCTGCCTGCAATTGTATTAAAATCAGTGATGGTATACTCAAAGGTTTTAATACCGATATTGTCGGCTTTGAAAAATCGCTCCGTGAACTTTGGGAACCCAAACATAGTCCTGCTCTCGTTTTAGGAACCGGAGGGGCCGCGATTGCTGTTTGCTATGTATTACAAAAAATGGGTATCCCTTTTAAACAGGTCAGCCGGTCGAGCCAAAAGGCAGATCTGACTTATAAAATGCTTACCCCTGACCTGATAGCCGGATACAAATTGATCGTCAACTGCACCCCATTAGGTACCTATCCAAAAACGGATGCCATGCTGGATTTACCGGCTACCGGTATTAGCCCCAATCATTATTTGTATGACCTTGTATATAACCCCCCGCTTACGAAATTTTTAAAATGGGGGCAGGATCAGGGTGCGCTTCTAAAAAACGGATCCGATATGCTCGCCATACAGGCCGAAGAAAGCTGGCGCATATGGAATGACCCGCTGCTTTGAAATCCGGTTTACTATAGTACGCGAGGGGCGATGACGCCACAATATGGTCGCGAGGGGCGGTGCCTCCTCGATGAGGTATTTCGCCCTTTTAGGGCTGGGGGGAAAATATGGTAGGATGGGTAGGACGGTGATGCATAATTTATGCAGGGGCGGGGCCCTCGCATTTTACGCGAGGGGCGGTGCCGCCTCGCTAGGGTATGGCGCCCTTTCAGGGCTGGGAAAACCATGGTATTGCCGTGTACGTGAGGAGCGCTGCCGCAACAGAATGTATGCAAGGGGCGATAACGCAACACAATATTGCGAAACATTTGA
>JBGSNV010000012.1:0-32296 GCA_041739485.1 Chitinophagaceae bacterium | reverse complement strand
CCTGTTTTAATCCCAATTGACCCGGGAAAGAATTCCAAATGATCATCTGTGTTCCAGGGTATAGCCGTTCTCAGGGATTTCACAAATCCCCTTTAATCACTGATAATAACCTGACCCCTGAGTCAGATCCAACCCCATATTTACAAGCAACATGGGCCTCGATCTCTCTGTTTTCAACGGAGAAAGTTCCTCCTTCAAAACACCTGATAGAGCCTGCTTTTAAGGTATTCGCTCCTATTCTTCCTCGAGTAAATCCTCTTCATTGATCTCCAGTTTCTCCCTTCGGTCGCGGCTCAACCATAAATCAAGACTCTGTCCTTCGCGAATCCGGTTGGTTTGTCTGCGGCCTTCAGGTAAAGGACTTGTCACATTCGGATTTTGGCGATAAATAAAGGCACTCGCAGAATCTTTTACATCCGGGTCAGTGTAAATTCCACCAAGATTTAATCCCATTGAGCGAAGCATTATTTTTCCTTCCTCGAAAGTAAGGCCCACCAAATCCGGCACTTCATATTCATTATTACCAAGCCCGCTGCCCAAAACAAAAGAAATCTTACTCCCGAAGAAAATTCGGGTACCCCGTGGTATAGACCTCCCATTATACAGTTGCTCAAGCACCGCATCCCTTGCAATATCGGGTCTGCGGGTGGTATCCCCCAATTCCAATCCAAGCTGATTGATGTATAAACTTGCATTTCTGAAAGAGAAGCCTACCAGATCAGGCATTTCTACCAAAGGGGGTTGTGAGCGATTGACGGTTAAAAAAATCTGACGATGTGCTTTTACCATTTCAGCTCCAAGAGGAGATTGTTTGATTACATTCAAAGGAGGAATGGAAGCACTCCAGGTTGAATCCTGAACCTCAACCCTGAATCCCTGTTCTTCCAGGATAGCATAAGCTTCCGCAAGCGTTTTACCGCTCACATCCGGTACTTTTTCGTATTCATTATGTCTGGTAATCACATCCAGGAAGGAAAGAAATCCGAAAATAAGACCAATGAGTAACGCAAGGGCTAGCAGAAAATTGACAATAAAATGTTGACGGGTTATAAATTTAAACACAACGTGATTTTTTGCAAAGATGAAGTTTTCAGTATATAAAGGAAGTTAAAACAAATTTAGTTCCGCTAGATATGATTTCTCATACATTCTTCAATCAACTGGCTGTAAAATTGTGTCAGCGTAAATCCTGCCGCTTTTACCTGCTGTGGAACCACACTTGCGGCACTTTGACCAGGCACCGTATTTACTTCCAGCATGTATGGTTTTCCGGCAGCTTCATTATAAATAAAATCAATCCGGATAATGCCTCTGCAATTGAAAACCCGATAGATATGCCGGGCAGCATCCCGAATCTGTTCAGCTATTTCTTCAGAAACTTCAGCTGGGGTGGTTTCCTTGCTTTTACCCTCATACTTGGCTTCATAATCGAAAAAATAATTTTCGCTGACTACTTCGGTAATCGGCAAAGTAACGATTTGTCCATTATGACGGTATACGCCTATGGTGAACTCCCTGCCTTCAATAAACTCCTCAACCAATACCTGCCGGTCTTCTTTAAAAGCCTTTTCAATAGCTGCTTCCAGCGCTTCAGGGACAGGGACCTTACTCATTCCGATTGAACTGCCTCCATTGGCTGGTTTTACAAAAACCGGAAACTGTAATGTTTTGGCTGCTTCTGCAATATCAATCGGTTCACCCTTGTAATAATGCAGTGAATGAGCCACAGAGACGCCTGATATCCCCGCTACAGCTACGGTAAATCTTTTGTTGAAAGTGAGCGCAGAAACGGAGGCATCGCAACTTGTGTAGGGCAATCCGATCATATCGAAATAGCCCTGTAATTTTCCATCCTCTCCGGGGGTACCATGAATACCAATCAGAACCGCGTCAAAAATGAGCTTTGTACCGTTCACCTGAATGGAAAAATCATTTTTATCTACCGAAGTTTTTTCGCCGCCATCATCGGGGGTAAACCACCATCCATCGCGGGCAATATCAATGGTATAACAATCATAAACTGCGCGGTCAATCTGTTGAATGATGGTTTGTGCACTTCGGTAAGAAACCTGTGCTTCGCCGCTATATCCTCCGGTAACAAGGGCAATTTTCTTCTTTTCCATGTGAGAAATCTTCAGGTTATTTGTATTGGGTAAAGCTTGCCGGTAAAAAAAGCCGGATATAAAAAGAAGCCGGCCATGGCCCGCTTCTTTTTAGGTTGTAAGATTGTTTAATCAAATGTGCAGGCTTGCCTTTTTAGACATCAGCTGCTCTACCGTTTCCTCATACATTTCGTCGGGAACACAGCAATCAACCGGACAAACAGCAGCGCACTGAGGTTCTTCATGAAAACCCTGGCACTCTGTACACTTGTTTGGAACAATATAATACGTATCCATACTTACCGGCTCATTCTTAGCATCCGCCTCCAATTCAGTTCCATCAAGCAATTTGAAAGTACCTTTTACAGAGGTTCCATCGCTGATGGCCCACTCTACACCGCCTTCATAAATGGCGTTATTGGGGCATTCGGGCTCACAAGCACCACAATTAATACATTCATCTGTTATTTTAATAGCCATATTCAGTCTTTTAATGAATCAAAAATTACTTTTGTGCCTCAAATATATAACGAAGCTTTGAAATTATCACAGAGATTAGCATTACTCAGCCAATTAGGAACCCATTTCCTGGAAAATGGCTCTGAGCTACAATTAGCCAAAGAAAAAGCCAATCGGAATAATTCGTGGTTCGAATCTCCCTTTACCGATCTCGCCATACAAAGTATTGCTACCGAATTTCTCAACCTTCAAAAACTGGAGCAATGGGTTGGTGCCTATAATGTTCCCGAAACACAGGCAGATCCTAAAACGGTTGGACTCACTATGGCCGGCAATATCCCGCTTGTGGGTTTTCATGACTGGCTTACCTTGTTTATTTCCGGGCACCGGCAACGCATCAAACCCTCATCCAAAGACGAGGTTTTGATCCAATATATTATCGATACGCTTACTGAATGGGAGCCGGCAACAGCCAACTTCATGAAAACTGATGGTGCACTACCCGGTTGCGATGCCTACATTGCTACAGGAAGTAATAATTCGGCGCGCTATTTTGAATATTATTTTGCACGTTTCCCACATATCATCCGTAAAAACAGGACTTCCATGGCCATTTTATCCGGAGAAGAAACGCCTGAAATGCTCGAAGCACTAGCGGATGATATTCTCTTGTATTTTGGATTGGGTTGCCGCAATGTGAGCAAGCTGATGGTGCCCGAAGGGTACAATTTCGAACCACTTCTAAAAGCGCTCCTCAAATACGAATGGATGAAAGACCATCATAAATTCCGAAATAATTACGATTATAACCTTTCGCTGCATTTGCTCAACAACAAATACTACATGACCAATAATGTAGTGTTGCTTATAGAAAATGAACCTTTGTTTTCTCCCATTTCTCAGGTTAATTATTCATTTTATCCTCCGGATAAAGCATCAGCTATTGCCCTACCGGACAATGAAAGCCTGCAATGTTTGTGTGGCATAAATGGCATGCCTTTTGGACAAGCACAGCGCCCTGGCCTGAATGATTATGCGGATGGCTTAGATACTTTACAATTTGCCTGCAGCCTGTAAGCCATTTTGAAGAAAATATCGGCTGATTTTTGTCTATCTTTCCAAAGATGTATAAGATTCAAGGTCACAAAATGCCAGCCTACTGAAATAATGACAAGTTTCTCAGTTATCGTGTCATTTGGCACAATGGTTGAGGCTAAAAAGTTATATCAGGGAACAAGGTCTTGTTAAGGCCGGGTTAAACAAAATCGTCTTAACATGGTATTAGATAAAGAATTTTTTTCTTGCAATCTGTTTCTACGAAAGAATTCGTTTTTAATTTGCGTTCAACACACAATCTATAGCATATGAATAAGAAGATAATTTTTACAGCCATTGCGGTGAGTGCAATTACAGCACTTGTTACCGTTTGGGCATTCGGACAATTGAGTACCGGAAGGGCGTCAGAAGTTTTTCAGGATGGAAAATTACCTGCCAATTATGCCAGTTTCAATCAGGATAATGCCGGCACCAACAACGTTTATCCCATTGATTTTACTGCAGCAGCCGCAGCGGCTACCCCTGCAGTAGTGCATATAAAAACAAAAATTAATGCACGTACAGTTACTCAACAGGGTCGCCGAAGCCCCTTCGCTGATTTATTCGGAGATGACTTTTTCGGAGAATTCTTTGGCGATGGTCAGGGACAGCGACAAATGCGGGTTCCCGAACAAAGAGCCAGCGGTTCCGGGGTTATCGTTACCAATGACGGTTATATTGTAACCAACAACCACGTAATTGAAAATGCCGATGAGATCAATGTAACCCTTCCCAATAAGAAGTCCTACAAGGCAGAGTTGATTGGCAATGATCCAAGCAGTGATATTGCTGTGCTGAAGATCAGTACCCAAAATCTTCCCTATCTCGCATGGGGCAACAGCGATCAGGTAAAACTGGGGCAGTGGGTGCTGGCCATCGGCTATCCATGGAGCCTTGATGTAACGGTTACAGCCGGTATTGTGAGTGCTAAAGCACGTTCTTTGGGTTTAAACCGACGTAAAAGTGACTCTCCGGTTGAATCATTTATTCAAACTGATGCAGCTGTAAATCAGGGAAATAGTGGAGGAGCCTTAGTGGATACCGAAGGTAAACTGATAGGTATCAATTCAGCAATTGCATCACAAACCGGATCTTACGCAGGATACAGCTATGCTATACCGGTAAATCTTGTACGAAAAATTGTAGGTGATCTTATTAAGTTCGGTACCGTTCAACGCGCATTTTTGGGACTTACCTACATTCCGGATAATGTATCGGATGAAGAACTTAATAAACTTGGCGTGAAACAGGGTGAAGGCGTTTACGTAAGTGGAGTTAATGATAACAGTGCAGCCAAAGCAGCAGGCATCAAAGAAGGAGATTACATCATTGGTATCAATGGGGTTCCGGTTTCATCGGGAAGTGAAATGGTGGAACAAGTGGCCAATTATCGCCCGGGAGATAAAATTACCGTAGAATTTATACGGGATGATAAAAAAATGAAAGGCACTACCGTACTGAAAAATATTAGCGGGAATACCGAAATTGTGAAAGCTACTACCAAAGAGCAATCGCTGATGCAGCAATTGGGTGGCGAATTTGTTGCGGTCGATTCAAAGCAGGCAGAACGTTGGGGCATTCGCGGTGGTGTTCAAATTAAAAATGTAGGAACAGGGCTCCTGAGCACTTCCCGCATACAGGAAGACTTTGTGATTACCTCTGTAAACGGACAAGCGGTAAGCGATGTAGACGCCCTGCTGAAGATATTATCTTCGGCCGATGGAACAGTACGTCTTGAGGGTATTTATCCGGGATTTGAAGATACTTATGCTTATCCTTTGAATTTGAAAGCACAACCGAATAAAATACAGGAACCTTAATCTTTTCTGCGATCAGGATTTCAATATACAAAACCGCTTCGGAGTATTCCGGAGCGGTTTTTTTAGATACCTATGGTTAGAAATAACAATAAATCAGGTTATCAGGGAACTAAGGAAACGCCACTTATTTCAAGGCGGCACCCACATCCCTATTTAAAGCCATATTTATTAGCCTATAAACACCACTGATTGGTTGGGTAGAAGCATCGAAACCCATTTAAGGGCATCTCTAAAAACCCCTGATACTGTCCCGCAGGTGCGGGACCCATTTCATAACATCCTCATTTACATAGAGACGTATTGCATTCCGTCTCTATTCCGGTGTTATGTAATGGGCAAGCCTTGTCTGAGGGGTTTTTAGAGGCGCCCTTTACTGAATAGGTTTCTGTATGAGGAGAAAGGTAAAAGGACTTATCGAAGGCCATAAGTCCTTATTCCATCGAATATTGGTTGTGGGCCATACCTAATGCCTTTATTCCCGGATATTAAAAAGAAGAGGAAGGGATGGTCACCTCTTTGAATAAAAAAAATCGGGACCTGAAAGATCACGATTTTTTAATATAAATTTTTTACGCTGCTTTCTATCAGGCATAAGCCGGCACCGGCTTTCCCAAATCTTTCAGGTAATTGATATGACTCAGAATGGCATGTCGCATTTTGGCATACTCGTTGTAGGCTACACCATACTCTTCACAGGCTTGCTTTACAATTTTACTGATAGCTGGATAATGTACATGGGAAATTTTAGGGAACAAATGGTGCTCCACCTGAAAATTCAATCCCCCAACAAACCAACTGATCACGCGGTTGCTGGTTGCAAAATTAGCTGTAGTCTTTAACTGATGGACTGCCCACTCGTCACCCATCTTCCCGGTAGCCTCATCAGGCAAAGGGAAATGCGTGTGCTCAACGGTGTGTGCCAACTGAAAAACAATACTTAAAACCACACCGGCAACCCAGGTAATGGTTACAAAGCCAATGAGCCAATTCAACCAACCTGCAAACATGATAGGAAGCACAATATATACAAAGAGAAAAAGTGCTTTGCTCTTCCAAAAAATCAGGTGATCCTGCCACTTCATTTTTTTCAAAGGAATGTCGCCGATCTTACCACTGAAATATTTTTTATAGTCGCTAAAAAAGATCCAGAAAATATATAACTGTGCATACAATACCCAAAAATAGATATGTTGAAAACTATGCACTTTATGGCGTTTTTGGTGTTCACTTAAACGCAATAAAAAACTACCATTCAAATCATCATCCACTTCGTGCACATTGGTAAATGCATGGTGAATTACATTATGCTTCATGTTCCACATAAAAGCGCTGCCTCCCAACAAATTAAGTGTAAAAGCCGCAAATTTGTTCAAGGCAGGAGAATTGCTGAAACTGCCATGGGCGCCATCATGCATGATATTAAACCCGATAAAGGAAATCACCAATCCCATCAGTATGCATTCGAACACACCAAAATACCAGGCGGGAGTAAAAAACACGAGATGCACATAAAGCAATACCAGCGCTACGGAAAGGATGATGGCCTTGGAAAAGATACGCCATCCACCCGTTATGCTGAGTTTATTTTGCTCAAAATAATCCGACACACGCTCTTTCAGAACTGTATGAAAAGAGGGGCGGACTGCTGGAAACTTTGGAATCATGAAATAAAAATAATAGAATAAAAAATATAAATAAGTTTAAAACTAATGGTCAATGGCAGTATAATTTCGATTTGTTGATGTATGCAATCATAATTTGTCAAACCCTTTAGTCACTTATTCTGCCTTGCAAAGGTAATCTTTCTGAATGCATCGTTATGTTACAATTTGCACCAAGGCTTCGAATGTAGTGATTCCGGGCATTTTATCGGTTTTATAGCCCTCTGCATGGGTTACTCCAATCATTTTCCCAAACATTTTTGCCCGTTCAATGATGCTTTCCAGAAAAGCAGGATTGGAAATATAGGTTTCAGGCTCCGCATCGGAACCCGATACATCAAATTGTGTTTTAAAAGCCCTGATTGCCTTCACTTTTTGCTCTATCACCCCGCTAATATCATATACAAAATCAGGTTCAAGGTAACGGTCCTGAATCATATGGAATACCTGAGTCGGCCGCCAGGGCTCCTGCCGGATGGATTCCCAGTTGGTTTCAATTTTACGCAATCCGCTGAGCCAGGCCGCATCCCGCACCAAAGCAGCTGCCCGACCATGATCCGGATGTCGGTCTGAAGGCGCATTGGTAATAATGATAGAGGGTTTAAACCGCCGGATTGCACGAATGACCTCGAGTTGGTGTGGCTGACTGTTTTCAAAGAAGCCATCGGGTAGCCCCAGATTGATCCGAACATCCAACCCCATAATAGCTGAAGCATCCGCCGATTCCCGGCTTCTTATTTCGGGGGTTCCCCGCGTTCCGAGTTCGCCGGCAGTAAGGTCGGCAATCCCTACTTTTTTCCCATGTTGTTTTTCCATCATCAGCGTACCGGAACAACCCAGTTCTGCATCATCAGGATGGGCCACAATGGCCAGAACATCTAATTTCATAGCCCGCAAAGTAAATCTGTTTTTTGTTTCCGGCCTTCAATAAAACCGCAGGAAGCTTTTAACTGCCAAAAGGATGGTACATCCTTTCCACTTCCTTCACAATGCTTTCCATTTCGGCATCATCTCCCCGGGGTTGATAGGGTTGCTTCAGATTCCCTCCAAAAAAGAAAGCAATGGTTTGCCAAAAACGGGCATTGGCTCCGCCTTTGTATTCCTTGAGTATCTCGTAGCAATTTACACCGGTTTCGCGGTTGATGAGTTTCATCAAAACCTTTCCCTGATAGACACTCAGGTTGGTAACCTTATCACCAAAAGCCTGTTTAAGTTCCTTTTCCTTGCTTTTGATGATCTCCTTACGCTGTTTTTCAGAATTCACATTTGCCAGCTGCAAATTAATTTCGCTGATAACGCGTGATGCAGATGAAGCATAGGGATAAGTAACATAAACCGCATTGCGTAAACGACTCCATTTGGCTTTTTCCTTTTTCATCCAGCGCGGCATAGTAGCTATACATTCTACATCAGGCAAGGCGGAGGTAGGCACATACCGACCATCGGGGAGCAAACTCAGGTATACCGTAATGGTATCATTCGTACCCGTTTCAGGTAAGGATGGCAAGGGGTTTTGAACAGCCTGTCCCCAACCCGCATGACAAAGCAATAGCGCAAGCCCTGCCAAAATGCAATATCGTACCAATTGAAACATACCTGATAAATATACGAAAAGACAACCTAAACCGATTTATTGCTGCGTTTCATTAATTGTATTCGTCGCACCATAGCCACGGTAAATCCAATCATCATTACCACAATACCCAACCAAAGAATATTGATCCAGGGAAACTCATACACTTTCAGCGTTATAAAGTCAAGAATAGCGCTTGATTCCTTCACCCCGATCTCCACTTCGCGTTTTTCAAGATCACCCGGACGCACCAACGAAAACACCAAACTCTGACTCAACACCGTATCTGGTAACATTTCGAGCTGATTGCCCTTCAACCGGAAGGCCGGCATGCCCTTATACTGACGCCCATCTTTGGATATCACTGAAATATCGGCTGCCACAATGGTATCTCCGGGATAGGCATCAAACCTTTTACCCTTCGGATTTAAAACCAGCTGATTTACAACCCACATGCCATTGCCGTAGAAACTTGTATCTCCTACAATGACTGTTTTATTGGTAAACCCGGTAGTGTCTTTTTTCTTGGCCTCAGGATCGCTGAGGAAAGTAACATAGGTAAAAATATCGCGGTTCCAGTAGTGCTTTGAATCCGGATTGGGAGTTAACCCTTCCCCACCCTTGTTGTTTTCAATGACGTCCGGAAACAGTTGAAAACGATCTTTACCATCTTTGGAAACAAAATCAATCTTAAAATATCGTTTCCTGTCGAGTGGGTTCAGGGTATCTCCCATAAAAGTGACCATATACCTGCCCATATCGGTCGGCTGATCCTTGATGAGGGTGGTATTTTCATAGCTGTTTTCTTTATCAGTAGCTTTCAAAGGAGAAATCCCGGTGGTGTTGATACTCAGGACTGTCCGGTTGCTTGCCGAAAGCAAAATACCCAGCAGTACCAAACCAAACCCAATATGTGAAATAGAGCCACCGGCGAGTGCCAGCTTTCCACGCAAACCACTCCATACATAGGCTGCATTGCCCACAATGGCATAAACTGCGGCAAATATGGCAATATGAATGGCGAGCCAGAATCCGGGTCCCTGCTTATCGTATTGCACACCTTCGGTAAAACTAATGGTCAGGCTTGCGGCAAGGGCAATCCCAAAAGGAATCGCAATTTTTCGTAAAAAAGCTTTGACTTCGGTATTTCGGTAGCGGAAAAACTGAGTAACAGCGGTAAGCAATCCCAAAATAATAGCAACCCAGATTTGAATATTGTTGTGACTGAATTCCACATCGGCAGGTGGAGCAATGTCAGTACCAAATACCTTATTGAAAACGGGTATCGAAGTTTTAGCAATGATAACAATGGCCGACAGAAAGAACAGCAGCGAAGCGATGAACATCCAGAATTCGCGGGAATAAAGATTTTCTTCCCGTACAATCGTCGGGATATCTTTATCTCTATTAATCAATACAACAAAAAGCACCAATCCTGCAATTGCAGAGAGAAAGGCGAACAAAGGATGCACAACACTCAATGCATTGGAGGTAACAAATGCTGCCAGTACCAGCCAACGCTGATTATTGCCTTTTACAGCCAGCATAGGTCCAACCCAGATGAAAATATTCAGGAACAGAAATAATTGGCTGTTCATCCCCAGATCAGTAAAGGCATGTACACTTGTATCGCCAAGAATACCACTACGGGTAAGGAAGGTACTGTAAAGGATAAACAGAAAACTCAGCGCATAAAATACGTAAGTACTTTTTAGCGAGTAGCCGCTATGCTTGTAAATAAGATTGGTATGGATACCACTGATGAGCAGAAGCCAGGGTACCAGCGAGGCATTTTCTACAGGATCCCAAGCCCAGTATCCACCGAAAGTGAGGCTTTCGTAAGCCCAGGCAGCACCCATCATAATCCCGGTGCCCAATATGGCTGCGCTAAACAAGCCCCAGGGCAGTGCCGGGGTAGCCCAGCCTTTATGATCCCGGGTCATCAACCCCGCCATTGCGTATGCAAAAGGCACAATAGTTGATGCAAAACCAAGAAATAATATAGGTGGATGAATGACCATCCAGTAATTCTGAAGCAAAGCATTCAGACCGTTACCGTCGGTTACAAAATTTAAATAATCAGGTCTTGAAAAAATAGGAGCCTCCATCTCATTGCGAAGCAGTACAAAGGGACTGCTCCCGAGTTTGTTTCCAAAAAAATAAATACCCATGATCATTGTAGCAAGCAGAGTTTGCATAAAGGACAAAATACCCATTACCGGAGCTACCCAACGTCCGCCTTTTGCAATAATGATCCAACCCAGCACACAATGCCAGAAACTCCATAGCATGAAACTCCCTTCCTGTCCTTCCCAGAAGCAACTCAGCAGGTATTCCACCTGTAAAGTCGTGCTGCTATGCTGCCAGGCATATTTGTACTCAAATAAATGATTGCTGATAATAAAATACAGGGCAATAAAAATACCTAAAACAGCAACAGACTCAATAGCAAAGGCCGTTCTTGCAATCTTTAGCCAGGAATTACCGGTAGCGAAAGAAGCTGGCTTTACTGCTTTAAAAAAAGAAAATGTGGCCACCATTGAAGCCACAAAAGACAATACAACCAGGAAATGTCCTATCTGACCCGGTAATAAAAACTCCCCTAAATACTCCATGTGTTATGCTTAGATTCCTGCAGATGTATCGCCTGCTTATTTTTTTCAAAAGTACTCCACTAAGGGCAGCGACTGATTTGTTGTTCAACCCTTGCAGAGGAATGAGTAAATGATTTAACCTGCCTGTTGCAACTGCTTACCGGCAGCTTCCATATCGTCCTTGTATTTGCTCGGGCATTTCAACAGGATATCATCGCAATGAAAACCGTCTTCCTCCATCCTTCCTTTCAGAACCACCCGTTCGCTTTGTTCAAGATCGGCCGGTTTAGGCTTGTTGCTGATCACTATGGTTTTGCCACCGAGTGAATCCACCACAGTAAAGGAGCAATAATTGGGATTTGCAACCGGATTGTATTCTACAGGTGACTCATGGTCGAGTTTCGCTATGAGGTGTACATATTTTCCTGGTTTACCTTGTGCTGAGGCTATGGTGTCGTAAGTGGTCAGGTCGGATGTAAAACTGATCATGACAGCAATGGCAACCGCCACGCCAATCAGCAATGCAATGTGTAGTTTTTTCATAGTCCTCTTAATTTTCTGTGGTGCAAAATTACACCACAAGTTCCAAACGACTTCTACTTTAAGAATCCTTTATTAACATAATCGGCGATGTTTTACGTATATGGCAATACAAGGGCACATTTTTAATCAAAAAGCGGATAAAGATTCCTCCATTATCTTTGCTGCTTTCACAGAGAAAAAGAACATGGTTGATTTATCAGGTTTTGACGAAAACGGGGCATCCAATCCGAAGAATACTATTTTTGGACTACCTTTTACCGAAGAAGAAGCAAGATTGGTGATTGTCCCTATCCCCTGGGAGGTAACGGTGAGCTATGGTAGAGGAGCTGCCCGAAGTACAGAACAGATTTTCAGAGCATCGATGCAGGTGGATTTGTACGACAGCGATTTTCCGGACTCCTGGAAATCAGGCTACTACATCCAACCGGTCAACCCAAAGATCCTGCTCAAAAGTGATTTTTTACGCAAAGAGGCAGAACTCTATATCAACTTTATCAGCGAGGAAGAAGAAGGCCTTAGTACCAATAAATTCATGTGTAAAAGTCTGAAGGACATCAACGAAGGCGGTGCTTTTCTTACCAATTGGGTGTACGAGCATACCCTCAATCTGCTTGAACAAGGCAAACTCGTTGGTTTGCTTGGTGGAGACCACAGTACGCCACTCGGATTCTGGAAAGCGATTGCCAAAAAACATGGTTCCTTCGGCATCCTTCAGATAGATGCCCATTGCGACCTGAGGGTTTCCTACGAAGATTTTACCCATAGCCATGCAAGTGTAACCTATAATGCCCTTGAACAAATACCGGAATTAGAAAGAGTAGTACAGGTAGGCATTCGCGATTTCAGCCGGGGAGAATGGGAATACATTTGCAACAGCAACTACCGCGTGGTGGCATTTCTGGACCGCGATCTGAAAAAAAGACAATACGAAGGAGAACATTGGGCAAAAATCTGTCAGGAAATTGTAGATGCGCTTCCCGAAAAAGTGTATATCAGTTTCGATATTGACGGACTTGACCCTAAACTTTGCCCCAATACCGGCACACCGGTACCGGGCGGTTTCGAAAGCGAGCAGGTGCAGTATTTATTCCGGCTAATTCACAAATCGGGCAGACGCATTCTCGGATTTGATCTGGTAGAAGTAGGAGTAGGCGAAAACAACTGGGATGCCAATGTAGCTGCCCGCGAATTATGGCAACTTTGTAATCTTATGATCGCAAACAACAATCCGCAATAAGCAACTGCTCCCTATTTTTATACCCATGATCAGATCTTCCTACGACTATGTTATCAGCCTGAAACGCCCCGACTATCGGGCGGTCAATATCATTAGTCAGTTGCTTTTATTGCTATTTCTGGTTGCTTTTTTTTATTATTTGTTACGAACTGCATTTGGCGGTAAACAATATTGGCTTGCTCTAATTCCGCTGCTGATAGCCGGACTTTGGGTTTACGGTTATGTTCGCAAAGCCGATCCTCAATTCATGGTGTATTACCGGTTAGAGCTAATGATTGCTGCAATGGGTTGGTTCTTTATTCCATTGTTTGCCTGGAGTTATTTGCTGGGCTTTGCCTATGCGCTTATGGCTGTGGGAGAGCGTTACATCAAGTTTCCGGATGAAATTGGATTCAGCGCCGAAAAAGTTGTTCGTAATTCTTTCCCCTCCCAAAGCTATGAGTGGTTTGAAATAGAAAATGTGGTTCTCCGGGATAATTTTTTTACGCTTGATCTCCGCAATAATAAAATCGTTCAAAAACCACTGGAGGAATCCGTATCCTCTGAATTGGAGGCCGAATTCAACGCCTATTGCAGGAATCTGCTTCATTTCAATACCCCTGAAAAAAATTCCTGAGGAACTGTTTTCAAAAGCCGGTTTCAAAACATTAAGATTTCAGCCCGAAAACAATAGCTACTTTTGCCGCTGAAAAAAAAGGCCATCGTTCTGTTGTCATTGGGCCACAGCAGCGATTTTTTTTTGAAAATCATACAGTCACATGCAACCATTTGTACTTTATTCCGACGGACAGGGAAATATTTTTGAAGATGAGAGCCTCTATGCAATTGGTCGTAGCGGATGGGATGCTTTTGAAGTGCCCGAAGAAAGCTGGATACCGCTGCCTAACGGGGGTAACCTGTATGAACTACCCGGCCGAAAAGCCATTGGCATTGATACCGAAACCGGAGATATGCGTCTTTGCGATAAGGGTTGGGCTGTAGCTGCCTTTATTCCACCGGCACATACCGGTTTATTTATAGCAGCGTATGAAACCGAACCTGATGCACCCACCCTGCCTTTGTTTTGCTATACAGCAGCAGGATGGCACAACAATATTACCTATGTTACCGGGGTTCGTATAGAACCTGATATCCGGCAGGAAGCTGCAGGCTATATTGAAAACAAAATTGAAACCGGTACCCAAAATTTACTGGAAGCCTACCCGGATAACCGTTTGGTGAAACACCTGATGGAAAACTGCTGCATGACTTATACCTGTCCTGCTGCAAGAAATATGGCGCTTGGCCGCTGGGAATGCCCGGTACCCGCCTCACCGGCCTGTAATGCCAATTGTGTAGGTTGTGTATCGTTTCAACCTGCAGAGGAAAGCATTACAAGCCCGCAGGACCGGCTTACTTTTAAACCCACGGTGGAGGAGATTGTGGAGTTTACCGTTCCTCACCTGCAAACCGCCCCTTACCCCATTGTAAGCTTCGGGCAGGGTTGCGAAGGCGAACCGCTGCTGATGTGGGAAACGCTGGCACCTGCCATTCGGGAAATACGCAAACATACCGACCGGGGTTCTATCAACATCAATACGAACGGCAGTATGCCCAAGGCCGTAAAAGCGCTTTGTGAAGCCGGACTGAACAGCATCCGGGTAAGCACAAATAGTGCCCGCAGCGAGATTTACATGCCCTATTATCGTCCCAACAATTACGTATTTGAAGACCTGCTGGAAAGCCTGAAAGTAGCAAGAAGCTATGGTGCCTGGACAAGCATCAACTATTTTGTTTTTCCCGGTGTTACCGATAGCGAGGCCGAATATGAAGCCTTACGCAAACTGATTTTAGATACCGATCTCTGTATGATCCAATGGCGTAATTTCAATATTGATCCGGACTGGTACATGGGTAAAATTGGATTGTACGAAACCGGAGAACCCATTGGTATGCTTCAATTAATGGAACTGATCAAAGAAGAATTTCCAAATCTGCAGTTTGGGTATTTCAATCCACCGATGGAAAGAATCAAAGGGGATTTCCAAATGGATTTTGCGCATTAAAAGCAAAGAGTGGCAACTTTCGCTCCTTTTAAGCATTCTGTTTCTTCCAATTCAATCCGGGTTTCTGCATGAATTTAAACCGCACCACTACGGGTATCTTACTCGCTGTTCTCGCTACTATTATCTGGAGTGGTAATTTCATTGTGGCAAGGGGTGTCATTAACGATATACCCCCCGTTCTTCTGGCATTCAGCCGCTGGCTTTGCGCCTCCATCATTATGCTGCCGCTGGGTTGGAAAGCCTTTCGCGCCCAATGGCCTGAGGTAAAAAAACACCCGGCACATCTGTTTTGGGCAGCCGTTTTTGGAGTAAGTATTTTCAATACCCTTGTTTATATAGCCGGCCACTTTTCACAGGCCATCAATCTGGCACTGATAGGTACCACTTCTTCTCCGGTCTTCTCTTTTATACTTGCCCGCATTTTTTTAAAAGAAAGAATCCCTCCCAAAAGGATGGCCGGTTTGCTGATCTGTATTGCCGGTATCCTGATTATACTTTCCCGGGGAAGCATTGAACAATTGTACCGTTTTCAGTTCACAAAGGGTGATTGGTGGATATTGGCTGCGGCGCTCAGTTTTGCCATTTACAATGTGCTTGCCAAAAGAAAACCGACGGCAATCCGCCCGGTCACTTACCTTTTTACCACTTTTTGGATTGGTACTCTTTTAATACTGCCTTTTGCCATCGGAGAGTACTTCATCTACCCGCAACCGATCCATTTTACCGCAGGTTTAGCGGGGATTATTCTATACCTAGGAGCCGGAACGTCGGTAGCCTCCTTTTTTTGCTGGAATGCTGCTATTGCAAGGCTTGGAGCTGCCAATGCTTCCTTATTCGGCAACCTGATCCCTGTATTCAGTAGCCTTGAAGCCGTTTGGCTGCTGAACGAAAAGATATTACCCACCCATATTGCCGGAATGATTTTTGTATTTGCAGGGCTCTTCCTATCGAACCTGAAGGATCGCAAAAAAAAGGCACCACCCGAACAGGTGGTTCCCGCCTGATCAGAAAGGATATCCAATACCAAACTGAAATCCGACATTGCTACGCTCCAACGTACCGATCCGGTTAAAGCTTTTCCATTCAAACTCCCGGATCCATCCGGCACCTTCCCGAATGGGATCTTTTAATTTATAGGCAGCATCAAGTCGGATTACAAGATAACCAAAATCCCAGCGCACACCGGTACCAACCCCTACGGCAAGATCTCTGTAAAGATTGGAGATGGATAAACGACCATTCCCGTCTGCATTGTTTTTATGGTTCCAGATATTACCTATATCAGCAAAGGCTGCCCCCTCGAGATTGTAACCAAAAAAGCGGAACAACTTAAACCGGTATTCGACATTGGTCTCCAACTGAATATCCCCAAAACGATCGGTAAAAGTGGCCGTATCACTGAGAAGACTATTGCCAAGCCCTAACTGCCGGAGCCGCCATGCCCGCATGCTGTTGTTTCCTCCGGCAACAAACTGTCTGAAAAAAGGCAACGTAGCTCCCGGAGAGCCCGAAATATCCCAACCGACCCCACCGTAAAAACGATAATGCATCGATGATCTTTTATACTTGACCCCTTCTACATACTGCCCTTCGAGTCGTATAAAAGTAAAAAAGTCGTTATTAAACAGGGTAAAGCCCGGTCTGCCGGCAAACTCACCAGATACCCTGTAAAAACCGGCATGATTGGGTTTTTTGTATGGTACCGATCTTTCAAAAGCTGTTCGCACGCTCAGAATATTTCCCGGGGTAAATGCAAAACGAAGCGCCGGATTCTGCGCAATGACCTTATCGAGGCTATCCTCAAATTGTTGAATAAAAACGGTTTCAAAATTAGGAATCGAAATATTCGCAGTATTGCGTCCCCTGCGCCATTCCCACTGCAGACTTGTGCTTACCGAGGTTTGACTGAAAAACCGGAATCGCTCTGTGTACAAGGCATTGATGTTGATATTGGTACGCCCGGCGTCAATCTTACGACGGTTATCCAGAAAATGAAAAGGCTTGATCAGTCTTGGCAAAGAATAACTCTGCCCAACGTTGACTATAAAAGTCTGGAAAAAGTTGGGGTTTGTAGCGCTACGGGTATTGTTCAGTTCAAGACCAAAAGAAGCGGTTGTGGTGCTCAGGGCTCCTCTGTGGAAGACATTTCGGTTGCGGTGACTCATATTCAGCGCCAATGCCAGAAAACGACCTGCCAACACATTGCTTACCGATATATTATTGTTCTGACTTCCTTCAAGATCCACCTGAACGGTTTGCCTTTTAGCAGGAAACAAAAAAATATGCAGATTAGCTAAAGGTACCGAATCGATCCGGGTAAAAACCCTGGAATCCACCTGCTGCCATGGACCCATTTGCGAATAATTATTGATGGTTTTGAAAAAATCGGCCTCGTTGTATAACCTGCCAGGGCTCAGCAGATTCTTACTCAAAATGGTTTTCTGAGTAAACAACTGATTGCTCGTCTTCACAAGAACGCCTAGCCTGGAAGTGTATACCTGAAAACCGGTATCCGTTAATAATCCATTCAGATCCTGCTCCACCCTCGTTTCGGGATAAATAGTAACTGAATCAATGGTGTATTGAAAAAAGCCGGTACTATCCACCCCGGGACGCTGCAGTATGTTTAAATAAATGATGGGGTCCTCCAGCCGCTTATAACTACTGATCAATTGCCTGACAGGATCCGGCTCAAAACCAGTTAGTGTGGGGTCGGTGGTATCGGCTTCTGCGAGCAGCAACGACCGGTTTATTTTTAAGAATCCTACCTGCCGGAATACCCCCGAAAGCCGGTCGAGTTCGGCTGCCAACTGATCCTTACTGTATAAAGCACCGGGCGGAACTAACGATTTCGCCTTGACGCTGTCGGCTATCTTTTGCAAAAGCGGATTCCGGAACTGATAAGTAAGTTCCCCTACCCGCAGGCTTTTACCGAGGCTGATGAAAAAAGTAGTACTTACCCGAATTTCGGGTCTGTTGGGTCGCAGGTCTTCTTTTTTTACCAAAAAACTATCAAAGCTGGCATTATAATACCCAAGGCTGTTGAGATACCCCTCCATAAAGCGAATGCTTCGCTGAATATTAACGCTGTCAAAAACCGGGGGATTGATGCGTCTTGTACGCCCGAATACACTTACTTTCTGCACCTGCAGGCTATCATCCAGATAATCGAGTAATTTCTCTTCGAGCAGGTTTCGGGCAGCCGCATTCAATTCGTTGCTTTCCACTTCCACATCATTATTGTAGGCATAAGGCAGATTTACCGGAGGATTTTTCACCCCGGCACACCCTGTAAGCAGCCAAAACCCAAGTACCGCAGCGAATTGCAGAAATAAACGGTGGGAAATTGTATGTTCGTGTCGGAAAGAAAAGGTCATTAACGCGTATGCTATCAAAAAACGAAATTAAATATATCCGCTCGTTACAGGTAAAAAAACATCGGGAAACCGAAGGAAAGTTTATTGCGGAGGGGGCGAAATGGATAGAAGAACTGCTGCATACGCAACCCGGATGGATAGAAAATATCTATGCTACGGACAAATGGGTAAAACCAGCGGGTAAGCAGCCAATAGCCGAAGCTGCCCTCCGTATTGAAGCCTATGAAATGGAAAAGATTTCAGCGCTCACACATCCCGGTGCGGTATTGGCATTGGTCCGCATCCCGGATACGCCCCAGATCGCCTTTGATGAAAATAGCTGGAACCTCGTGCTTGACGGCATTCAGGATCCGGGTAATTTTGGCAGTATCGTACGGATTGCTGATTGGTTTGGCTTGAAAACCCTTTGGTGCAGCAAGGACTGTGTGGACGCCTATAACACAAAAGTGGTACAAGCCACAATGGGATCACTTTGCCGGATAAACGTGATATATACCGATCTGGAAAAACTACCGGTACAAACCCCGTTGCCCTGGTATGCAACTGCTATGCATGGAAAAAATGTATTTGGAAAAATGCCGGAGAAAGGGGTATTGGTCATTGGCAACGAAGGACAGGGTGTACGTCCTGAACTGATGGCCAAAGCCACCGAAAAGCTGACCATTCCCCGGATTGGAAAAGCGGAAAGCCTGAATGCTGCTGTAGCTACCGGCATTCTGCTATCGCACCTGATTCCAGAAAAATCATAAACACCGCATTTAAATCCCCAACTCTACCTGCAACATACCATGAAACCGGTTTTCATAAGTAAATGGCAACTGAGGGATACTTTCCGGATGCAGCCGGTCGTCAAACCCAAGATATACCTGCAATTTCACCCGGTATTTGTTTAGAAAATAATTATATCCTGCTGCCTTGGTTCGCCGGTTTAACTGATAAGCCCGATAAGCATCCGGTGGAGTTACGGTGGTATACCTCAAAACCACCTGATGCCGCTTCCCTAACATCCGGCCTCCCTGTATATTAAAACCAAGACCGCGGGGAATGCGGAGGAAAGTCAATTGACTCGCATTGGCAGCAGCAATCCCTCCTACTTTGCGGTGAAAATATTCAGCATCTACTGACCATCCTGCATAATGCATCGTAGCATCTGCCATAAAAGTTTGTAAATCCACCTCACCCGGCAACTCAAATCCGATTTGCCCGCCGCTTTGGGTGGTGCGGCTGTTGAAGTTGTAAGCCACCCCTACCGATAGTTTGGGTTTCGGTTCAAATTCAAGGTCACCCTCGGAGTAATCCCCGGAATTCAAGAATTTACCAAGCGGGAGCCACTCTACCCGACCAGTGTACGACAAGCCGGTATTTCCCTGCAATTGCCCACGGCCTTCGCCGGTAGAAACAGCAAATTTGGTTTGTAAAACCTGTTTTTCAGCAATAGGAAATGTGCCGTACAAAAAAAAGCCGGCATCCCGGTCAAGCGTAAAAGTATTGTTGGCCACCGAGCGATCCGGCATTTGAAGGTTGCCCGAAGAAACGACCCGCTGCCGGTTGCCGGGCAGTTTACTTTGTCCGAACCCGATATAAAATTTTTTACTGAGGGTATAATACACCATAGCATCCCGGATAATTTGCGGGACTGTCTCCGTAACGAGGTCCTGATCGTTGCGGGAAAAAGACAACTGAATATAATACGTGAGCTTAGGATTGAGGATAAAACCATCGAAACGGAGCCTGAGCCGTCGGATCAATGCTTCGGTTCCGGGTTCATCTACACCATCGAGCCGGCTGTAGTAGCCCGCCCGGTTTTGCATCCTGAAACGTAAATTCAACAGAAATACCGAATCCTTCTGAAAACCCACCCCGTTTTTCGACATCAGCAAAGGGCGCTCGTCACTCTCTACCTGAGCCCTTACCTCAACAGCGAAGAAAAGAAGGCTTATCAGCGATCCACCAAGAAGACTTAGAATTTTTAACTGCAACGAAACTGATTTTTGAAGTGAAAATATACGTCAACCTATTGATTACGGGCACCAAACAACATGCTGCCAATCCGGAT
Source organism: Chitinophagaceae bacterium (assembly GCA_041739485.1). Classification (GTDB taxonomy): domain Bacteria; phylum Bacteroidota; class Bacteroidia; order Chitinophagales; family Chitinophagaceae; genus Phnomibacter. The sequence goes on along the minus strand of JBGSNV010000012.1, from coordinate 11,734 downwards.
CATACTGCTGCCGGCATTGATCGCCATTTCATAATCACCGCTCATACCCATGCTCAGGGTATCAAAACCATCACTTGAAAAGGTGGTTGATTTTAATTGATCATACAATTTTTTAAGTCCCTGAAATTCGGTAGCTACCTTCTCTTTATTATCCGAAAAACTTGCCATACCCATGAGTCCACGCACTCTTGCCTGAGTAAGCGAACCCAATGCCGGGTCAGCAATCATTTCCTGTAATTCGGCTTCATCGAGTCCGAATTTACTTTCCTCAGTAGCTATAAAAATTTGCAGCAGACAATCTATCTCCCGCTCGTTTTTTGTACCTTGTTTATGCACTTCTTTCAAAAGCTTGAAACTATCCACCCCATGAATCAGGTGTATAAAAGGGGCAATATATTTTACCTTATTGCTTTGCAAATGACCAATAAAATGCCAGCGGATATCTTTTGGTAATTTCTCCTCCTTTTCTACTAATTCCTGTACATAATTTTCCCCGAAATCGCGGTGTCCGAGATCGTACAAAGCCTGAATATCTTCCATCGGTTTGGTTTTGCTTACTGCCACAAGGGTTACCTGATGTTGCCCGCAGTAATCCATCAACTTTTTATATTCTTCTATTGCTACAGCCATAAATCTATTATTGATCTTTTAATTCAAAAGTACCATTCAAAAACGTCTAAAGGCAGGTTTTAGTTGGAAGGTTTATTATTCAGTTTTCGTAGCTACTATTAATAGCCATTATAAAAAGTGCGGAATTGCCTTTAGCAATCTATTATACTTGCTATTAATGTCATATTTACAATGAATTATAAAAAATACCTACTCCTTCAAATGACGATTTTTTTTAACCTCAGTGTAAGTTATATAAAGATCAAAAACGACACTAAGGATGAATAATATACCCAATATATAGGAAGCAATTCTGGGTAAAAATGAATAAATCCAATCGAATCCAATTATAAAAATCAATAAGACAATAATCAGATTGAGAACTTTTTTTATCTTCATTTTATTCTGTGTTTAGGAGGTAAGGAAAAATTCATTCGAAAAGAATCAGGTTTTTTTATAAAAAATGGCATATGAATGGTACAATACTTTAAGTAGCTTAATATTCATTACAAAAGGAAAAACCAAAAAACATTTATCGTAGATTTACTTTCAATAGGGCGAATAAAACCATGGACTCTCGAAATTAAAAGGCCTTAACATTATTTCCAAAAGAATTGGTGATTCCTGATTTTTGAAAATGATATCATTCAATAAAATTAAGGAAAGAAAGTAATAAAAAGAATAGCATGTTTGCTTTTTCTTCTCCATTTCACTGATAGTATTTCCGAAAACTAAGAAAGGGCCGAACTTTCTAAGCCCGACCCTTCTCTATTTTATAGTTGAAATTTATTTCAAAATACTTCTGCTGATTACGATTCTTTGAATCTCACTTGTACCCTCGTAAATCTGGGTAATTTTTGCATCACGCATCATGCGCTCTACATGAAATTCTTTTACAAATCCATATCCGCCATGTACCTGAACTGCTTCGGTACTTACCCACATCGCTGCTTCTGATGCATACACTTTTGCCATTGAGGAACTCAGCGCATAGTCATGACCGTTGTCCTTTTCCCAGGCAGCTTTCAGACAAAGCAAACGGGCCGCTTCAATCTTTGTAGCCATATCGGCAAGCTTAAACTGAATAGCCTGATGATGCATAATTTCCTTGCCAAAAGCACGACGCTCCTTGGAATATTTTAAGGCAAGCTCATACGCCCCACTTGCAATACCGAGTGCCTGTGCAGCAATACCAATCCGGCCACCTTCTAAGGTTTTCATCGCAAATTTGAAACCAAATCCATCTTCGCCGATCCGGTTTTCCTTAGGTACTTTTACATCTGTAAAGCTAATGCTGTGGGTATCGCTACCGCGAATGCCCATTTTATTTTCTTTGGCACCTACGCTTACGCCTGCCCATTCTTTTTCTACAATAAATGCATTGATTCCGCGGCTGCCCTTCGCCACATCAGTTTGTGCCATTACCAAATAAACTTTGGCACTGTTGCCATTGGTAATCCAGTTTTTGGTTCCGTTCAACAAATAATGATCGCCCTTATCTTCTGCTGTCGTGAGTTGGCTTGTAGCATCACTACCCGCTTCCGGTTCGCTCAGCAAAAAAGCTCCAATGTATAATTCTAAATCCTTTTTACCTTGCGCAAGGGGCTTCAGGTATTTTTGTTTTTGTTCTTCGTTGCCAAATTTATCAAGACCCCAGGTTACCAGACTATTGTTTACACTCATACAAACACTTGTACTCGCATCAATCTTGCTTATTTCTTCCATGGCAAGTACATAACTTACCGTATCCATCCCGCTTCCGCCATATTCGGGATTCACCATCATTCCCATAAAACCAAGGTCGGCAAGCTTTTCCACCTGCTCTTTGGGAAATTTCTGTAGTTCATCTCTTTCAATAACGCCGGGAAGACATTCCTGACGGGCAAAATCCCGGGCGGCATCCCGCACGGCCAATTGTTCTTCGGTAAAAGCTAATTGCATATCGTATTTTTATTAGGCGTTGCAAAGGTAAGCTAACAAGCGTTAGTTTATCAAAGTTTGTCTAATTATTTGTATTCCGGTACTTTGCGGGCAAACAAAAACGAATGAGTTTACAACTGGGAAGAAATGAGTTTGGAAATGTTGCAAATGCAGGCAAGGTTTTGAGCAAGGAAGAAGCCTACACCCTGTTTAAGGATTGGGTAAAAAATCCAAAACTGCAATTGCACATGCATCAGGTAGCGCATCTGATGCAAAGCTGGGCCGCCGAAATGGAAGGACTTGACGAAGCCAACCAATGGCGCTGGCAAATGGCGGGGCTGCTGCACGACGCCGACTGGGATCAGTGGCCCGAACTGCATTGTAAGAAAATCATTGAATACCTTGAGGAAAAATCAGTGGATCCGGAAATCATCCATGCGATTGCAAGCCACGGCCCCAATCATTTCGGGGTAGTTGCCAATACCAATATGGGCAAAATGCTATATGCTTTTGATGAACTGAGCGGTTTGATTCACGCATACGCGTTGATGCGCCCCGGTGGCTATGAAGGCATGGACGTAAAAGGGGTAAAAAAGCGCCTGAAAGAAAAGACTTTCGCTGCCGGCGTAAACCGCGAAGAGATTGCCGACGCCTGCGAACGGGCCGGTGTGGTACTTGAAGAACATATCCAATTTATCATTTCGAAACAAACGGTGATGGCTACCTTACCCAATGACTAACCTCCCGTTGAATGACGATTACTGGAGCAGCCGGTACGACCAAAACCAAACCGGTTGGGATATCGGGGCTGCATCGGGGCCATTGACGCATTATATTGAACAGTTGTCCCGAAAAGACCTGCGCATCCTGATACCGGGTTGTGGCAACGCTTATGAAGCGGATTATCTGCTAAAAAAGGGCTTTACCAATGTTACGCTGATTGATATTTCGAAAACATTGGTGGAAGCGCTACAGCTTAAATTCAAAGACACACCAATCCACATTGTACATGGCGACTTTTTTGAGCATAGCGGGCAGTATGATCTGATTCTGGAGCAAACGTTTTTTTGCGCCATTGATCCGGCACTTCGAAAAGATTATGTAACCAAAATGGAAACCCTGCTTGCTCCGGGCGGAAAGGTAGCGGGGGTATTGTTTAACCGCGACTTTCCGGGCGGTCCGCCATTCGGAGGCCATATACCAGAATACAGGGACTATTTTCAGGAAAAGTTTGAAATAAAAACGCTGGAGCCCTGTTTTAACTCTATTGCTCCAAGAAAAAATGCAGAGGCTTTTGTGATTTTGGAGAAGATTGGACCGCTAAATTTCTAATTAAAAGGAATGGCAAAAATTGAATTGATTTCCTATATACCAGAAACTGGTAGTTACAAAGTTTTCTATCCAAAACATTTTGTTCTTGAGGAAACTGAAGATAATATTGTTACGATAACATCTCCTGATACTTGTTCAAACCTAACCTTGACCAGTTACCAGGCTAGTTTAGATGTAGATGAAAAAGTACTAACAGATTTCTTTCAAGAATTTACAGACAACTACATTCCTATATCAGAGTTATTTAAAGAAGTCACCAAAAAAAGATTTTTTCTCGAACGAAAATTTAAAAAAGATAACGTCAATTGGATGTGGTGGGGATTGGCGGAAGAAAATCAAATTATTTTAGTATCGGCAAATTCTGAAGACGAATTATCTGTTGAAGATTATAATCTATACAAGTTTATTATAGATGGGATGGAAATATATCCTTCAGCATTTGAGGAATAAAAACACACTACAGGTTGGTGTCCACCGACCTTTTCCCACACCCAAACAACAAACTATATAAAATAAATAATAAACCAAAAACAACTACCTGCAAACCCAAACCTCCACACCTACAGGTTGGTTTCCTCTCCGACCTTCCCCCAAACCCAAACAACAAACCATAAACAATAAACAACAAATAATAAACCATAACACCGACCTGCAAACCCAAACCCACCGACTTGTTTCTTAATCCTTACCAATACCGGTATTTTTGTACGCTTTTTTCGCCGGACTTAATGGTCGGTGAGGATACCAACCATTAAGTCCGGCTTAACTCCTACACCCATACAAACCCCTACAAACTCCAAACCCAAACCTCCACACCTAAAGGTTGGTGTCACCGACCTTCCACCATACCCAAACTATAAATCATAAATAACAAATAATAAACCAAAAACAACTACCTGCAAACCCAAACCCACCAACCTTTCCCCACACCCAAACCATAAACAATAAACCACAAACAATAAACAACAAACAACAAACAATAAATAACAAACCCCGCTTCTACCCTTCGGTATCTTCTCTTTGCTTGAGTTGTTTAATTTTATCGATGGCCCCTGCTACCACATCGCACATGACCACATACAACCCGCCGGGCTGATGATTGGCATATACATGCTCTAGCGCCTGATCTTCATTGGGAATGGTCATATAAGGCTTATCCGGATCCACCGAACGAATGCCTTCCTCTAATAAACCAATGATTTCCTCAGCAGTTCTTCCCCGAAGGTTCTTATCGCAACGGATGATGATTTCATCAAAATACTTTGCACTGATGACTCCAAGTTCGCGTATGTCCTCATCCCGACGATCCCCGGTTCCGCTAATTACACCTACTTTAATTGGATACTCCAACTTGCTTACAAAATCACCAAGTAATTCCAGGCCGTGTGGGTTATGGGCAAAATCAGCAAGGAAAGTAAAATTCCGGAAGTGGAAGAAATTCAACCTTCCCGGTGTGAGGGCATCCCCCGGAACAAAGGTTTGCAGCGCCTGCTTAATTTCTGAAATGCTTACGTCTTTAAAAATATAAGCCGCTAAAACTGCCGGCAAACAATTGGCAATATTATGGGTGGCTTTGCCTTCAAAGGTTAGCGGTACATCTCTTGCCGCAATAATCCGTATTTTCCAGGTACCCTTAAGTAAACTGATAAAGCCGTTTTCATACACAGTAGCTATTCCACCATCGGCACAATGTGCCTTGATGCGCGGATTATTTTCGTCCATGCTGAACAGCGCCACCTGACAATCGAGCCCCCTTGCCATACCGAATACCAAATCATCATCCGCATTGAGGATGGCATATCCATCCTTGCGGGTGATTTCAGGCACCACGGCCTTTAGTTTGGCCATCTGCTCAATCGTATTGATACCCCCCAACCCCATGTGGTCGGCTGCTACATTGGTCACAATGCTGACATCGCATTGCTGAAAAGCAAGACCCGACTTTAAAATACCGCCACGGGCACATTCCAATACCGCAAAATCAACTGTAGGATCTTTTAGCACAAACTGAGCGCTTAAAGGTCCGGTGCAATCGCCCTTCATCATCAGTTGATTGTTGATGTAAACTCCGTCGCTAGTGGTAAAACCAACCTTGCGGCCGGCACTTTTCATAATATGGGCGGTAAGCCTTGAAGTGGTGGTTTTGCCATTGGTACCGGTGATGGCAATAATAGGTATGCGGCCATTGCTCCCCCTCGGGAAAAGCATATCCACGACAGGTTCTGCCACATTTCTTGGCAAACCATCGGCAGGCTCGAGGTGCATTCTGAAACCGGGTGCTGCATTTACTTCAAGCACAGCGCCACCGTTTTGATGGATTGGCATTTGCAAATCGGGAGCCATGATATCAATTCCGCAAATATCGAGCCCGATGATCCGTGCAATCCTTTCGCACATAAAAATATTATCGGGATGTACCAGATCGGTTACATCGGTACTTGTACCACCCGTGCTGAGGTTGGCGGTTGGCTTTACCAGCACCAGTTCTCCTTCAGGTGGAATAGTTTCCAGGGTATATCCCTTCTCCTCCAGAATTTTCTCAGTAAACTGATCTACTGTAATCTGTGTCAGCACTTTCTCGTGGCCGAAGCCACGCCGCGGATCCTTATTGGTTTCGTCTACCAGCCATTGGATGCTGTGGATACCATCGCCCGTAACACTTGCAGGAGTGCGGAGTGCCGCAGCTACAAATTTGTAATTGATTACTAATACCCTAAAATCAAACCCGAGGATATATCTTTCTACAATCACACTCCGGCTAAAATATTTGGCGGCTTCAAAAGCCGTAAGCGCCTGCTTCCAGGTGGTGATATTGGTGGTATTTCCCTTACCATGGTTTCCGTCTATTGGCTTGATTACCAAGGGGTAGCCAAACTTATCAACTGCTTCCTGTAAGCCCAGCTCAGTACGAATGACCACGCCGCGGGGTACTGGTATTTCGGCCGCTTCGAGCAGGGCCTTGGTTTCCTCCTTATCACAGGCTATATCTACGGCAATATTGCCAGTGGTACTTGCAATCGTAGCACGAATGCGCTTTTGGTGTACCCCATATCCCAATTGTACCAAAGAATGTTTGTTGAGGCGTATAAAAGGAATGCCTCTTTTGGCGGCCTCCTGTACAATACATCCGGTACTTGGCCCAAGCCGGGTATCCTCGCGGATTTCCCGCATTTGTTGAATATCATTTTCGAGATCGTACTCCGCACCCGAGATCAGCGCTTCGCAAATACGGAAGGCAGCTTTGGCAGCGTAAACACCTGCATCTTCCTCCATGTAAGTAAATACCACAAAGTATTCGCCATCGGTACCGGTGCCACGGGTTCTGCCGAATCCACACATCATGCCTGCAAGTGTCTGAATTTCAAGGGCTATATGCTCAATCACATGACCCATCCAGGTCCCTTCTTCCACCCGCTGAAAAAAACCACCCGGTTCGCCCACACTGCATCGGTGCCCGTACATGGTAGGGAACATCGCTTCGAGCCGCTCTTTAAAACCCGGCACTTTGTTGGTGGGTTGTTGCTCCATATCCTCCAGATCGAGCTTCATCTGGATCAGTTTATTGCGGCGGACACTCCAATAATTGGGGCCTCTGAGTACTTTTAATTCTAAAATTCGCATTGCAGTGGTTGATTTTTATCCGGTTCTATTCGTGAAAATAAGGTAAAAACACACAATCGATGAAACGTGAAATCAAAATATCTTTTAGGCGAATAAAAACGGGCAAGTCCTACATTTGTCCGGAAACAGCAAAGAGGGCATGCATCCAAAAGGAACATTGATCGCCGTAGGCGGTGCTGAGGACAAGGGAACTGATCTTGAAAAAGGCGAAATACACCGCAATAACCTGAACTTTTTTGAGTTGGGGATCTTAAAACGGATTGTGGAACAAGCCGGGGGAATCCATGCCCGGATCGAAGTAATTACCACCGCTTCTACCATTCCCTACGAAGTAGGTGAAAACTATATGGATGCCTTTGGCAAAATTGGCTGTGTGGATGTAAACGTAATGCATATCCGCAACCGCGCCGATACCCAACTGCCCGAATATCTGGACCGATTGAAAACCTGCGACGCGGTGATGATGAGCGGCGGCAATCAAATGCGGCTATCAAGCACTTTTGGAGGTACGGCTTTTTTACAGATTATGATCCAACGATACAGGGAAGAACCCGGTTTTGTAATTGCAGGTACAAGTGCCGGTGCCATGGCCATGAGCAGCAATATGATTTACGAAGGCAATGCCACAAGGGCCCATCTGAAAGGAGAAGTAAAAATGACCTCCGGACTCGGGTTGATAGACGCAGCCATCATTGATTCGCATTTCGAAAAAAGGGGACGTTTTGGTCGTTTGGCACAGGCCGTAGCCGCTAACCCCGGACGGATAGGGATTGGGCTTGGAGAGGATACCGGCATGATTATAACTGCGGGCAACCTGATGGAAGCGATTGGCAGCGGATTGGTGATTGTGATTGATGGCGAAAACATTGCCCACCTGAATATAGCAGATATCCCTGAGGGCAACCCTATCAGCATAGAAAACCTTAAAGTACATTTTTGCGCACAGGGTAACGGCTATCAGATTGACGAAAGAAAATTTTTAAGCGAAGTGGAGCAGGAGGTGAAAGGTGAAAGGTAAAAGGTCAAAAGTGAAAGTGAAAAATAGCTGGGGGCATTTAAACGACTTTAGATAGCTGTGCCTCCTGACTTTAATTTTCCGTGAAGCATCTTTCTTTCTGTTGCAATTCCTTATTCTATGCTGGCATTAGAAATAGTAAATTTTACCTGGCGATTTGGCAAGTTTGTTAGCAGGCAGTATGAGGTTGAAAGGTTATAAATGATACTATCTACCTTAAAGCTGCTTTTACAAGGTCGGATCACAGACTGGCTGATTTCACAGACACAGGTGACCTGCCTGTGGCAGAACACCGGCGCCCGCAGGGAGAGCGGTCAGATTCAGAAATTGGTTTTATAGTTAATGGTGTAGTTTGTTTAAGAATGCATCTTGTTTAAGGCTCATTTAGGATAAATTGCTTTTACATTTGAATTGTTTTTTGTATTAATTTCCTGCTCCAAACCCATGCCTGAAAGGTATAAAACTCTATCATACTTTCCTTTTATACTGTCACTAAAATTACGACATATTTCATTTAAAATTATCATTGAGTTTTCTCCGTAAGAACTTGTATAATATCCACCACCTTCACTAATAACTTGAACTCTTTTGTCGGGGTGAAATACAAGATATCCGCTTATTCCACTATTAAATCCAGAATATTCAATTTTAATACAAGAATCTGGAAAATTATTATCGAAATCCCCATAATAAAGCTTTGCTTCTCCATCTCTGTCCACTCTTGTAACAACCACATCATCATAACGATATTTAATAATATCACTTCTACATGATGAAAATGCTAACATAAAAAAAAATAAGACCATGCGCATATCACTTCCCCTTTATAAATTTTTTACCGGCTTCCATCCCAGCTCTGGATAATGGATTCTCGCCATATTTTCCAATTCCGGCCGAAACTAATACACCATGTAATGGATTAAATCGATAAAGAACAGCATCCCCTAAACCAATGTCTCCTCCAGGCAATTTATTGTTTCCACCTAAATTGTATGCACCAAAACATAATCAAAACTTATAGCGCCTAAATAAAAGAATATCATCCCTGCTTTTTAGTATAAGAATATTATCATTCTCTATAAGCTCAAACCTCCAACTATAATACTGATCGGACTGTTCATTGATTAACTCAAAAAAATCATCATTAACCTTCCATTCAAATTTTTTGGAAATATTTAAATTTGATTGTGACAAATTAGCAGAATCATTCTGAATTTTCAATCCAATTGAATATCCTCCCACAGTATCAGTATTCCAATTTCCAAGAAGCTTTATTTTTTCCTTATTTAAAACATTCACTTGACTTTGCTCCTCTTCTTCGTGACTCAAAAATTTGGGTAATAAAAACGCTAAAATGATGATTACAATTGATATTGTAATTCGAAAAATTAACTTAGCCCCATCTGCAAACACAGAATAAGCTATCACCGCCATAAATGTCCCTATTGCTAAGAATTGAAATAAACCAGTAACGTTTGCAAATTTTAAATAAAAATAAAATGCAATAAATGCAGCTGCAAGAAGGCAAATCTTTATCCCTATTTTTTTTGAATCCATAACCTCTTTGCAAAATTATTATAATGGTGCCTTATTGAATTATTTCCTTCATAATAAGATCACGCAGCTTGTTCTCTTACCGTTTTGGAGTCCCCTACATTTCAACTAAAGAAGCCGCTCTTGGCAGCTACGATTTATAGTTCACAAACAGTTCCTGATATGCGCATAACCTACCTTTAACTAAACCAATTCAAAGGCTGTTCCCGACTAAATTACCCACTTCCTTCAAAAATTGTCAACTTCTTATGCAAGATAATTATTGTAAAGATATCATAATCAATAGCGGTAATTTAAGATGGAAAAAGAAAGCGTTCGGGTATTTAGACCCGGAAATCCGGGGTGTAATCAAGAGCAATCTCCTACTCCCTTCCCGGGAAGCCATTTATAAAGCCAGACTTACATGATTACGCTAATCCTAAAAAATCAAAAAGCCGGAGCCTTTAAAAGACCCCGGCTCTGTAAAACTCAGATAAATTTTTAAAAAGTATACCGTATAGCAATTCCACCCCAGTTTCCGTTAAAGGAAGAATAAGTTCCCAAATCGAAGGAGGGCTGCCAGTCAATACTCATATTAATGGGTGCTCCGTTAAATTTATAATCCAATCCAAGTACCCCGTCTATTCCAAAGGATGCATTACCTGAACGTTCCGGATATCTGCCTCTCCACTTTTCGTTCCAGGTACTGATGTGTACACCAGGTCCAACATACCATTTCAAACCGGGCGCCCCGTTAATATCTCCGTGAAATTCATAAAGCCCGGTAATGCGAACACCATCTTTCCAGAAATACGCAATACCCTCTAAAGCTGCATTTGATTTTACAAAATGTTTTACGGTTACACCGGCTCCAGGATAAAACTTTACACCAAGAGCAGTGGTATAGGTCCTGCCGGTGGATTGTGCCCCGCTTTCTGCAATAGAAAATGATAAAATCAGCAGACTTAAAATGATTACTTTATTCATATTTGTTGTTTTGTGTTTTTAATAGTGAAAAAATCGACTGAAGCATTTTACTCCAGGTCATATTTTAAAATCAAAGGCTGTTATTCAGATAAATTCTTCGCGAATTCCTCTTTCGAAAATTTACAAAAAACAGCCTGCCATAATTTTTTACGAGAGATGAATATATATTCTGAAATAAAAATTATTGCGTTTGCAAAGATGCTGTTATCAGGGTCTGTTATTCTTACATAATTTGTGAAATTTCCTATATCATTCCCATCATTCTCATATTCTTAACACATTACCTATAGAGCAACATTTTAAGTAAAAAGGGTTTTTGAAACCCAAAAACAAACCATTTTATCTGTTTTCCACAAAAAATATCTTCATCTATTCACCTTCTTTTCCCTTTTTCAGAAGCCTTAAAAAATTTGATTGATTTTGAGAACAGAATGGCTATTTGATCCACAAAACCGATTATATTGCCTTAATGAAAAGGAGACAATTTCTTACACAATCTACTTTTGCCACGGCTGGCTTACTTGCAGGTACAAAGGCCTTTAGCACAAAGGGTAGCGAATTCCCGGTGGTACGCCCGGTACCGCAAAACCGGAAGTTCCGGAGCGAAGCCGTGGAAGATATCATCCGGCAAGTCCGGAGATCGATCAAAAATCCGGAGCTCGGGTGGATGTTTGAAAACTGTTTTCCCAATACCCTCGATACCACGGTTGATTTTGA